>CANISN010000094.1 GCA_947470165.1 Burkholderiaceae bacterium
AATGAAATCTGCCGTCACAAAGGCAGCATCGCTGGTGAATTCATCAGCCAAAATGCGGGCAGCAGCTTCTGAAAGCGAGATTTCAATAAAGCCACTTACTTCTCCGTCATGATTGGTGGGGACAAAGTTGTCGGCAAGCTCTAAATCATAGACATAGAGCTGCTCATCATGAAAACCTCTACCAGGTATGGGTCGGCGCATATGAATGCGACCTGCCGGCTCGATTTGGGCAGCAATTTGGGGTGGAACACCTGCTTCTTCCCAAAGTTCGCGTCGGGCATTGACCCAAGGAGTCTCATCAGCTCCAATACCACCAGCTGCAAGGTTATCTAGGCGACCAGGATCGGTGGCCTTAGTTTCGCTGCGACGTCCTAGCCAGAGATTGCCGGCCTTGGTATAGCCATTAATATGGGTTGCCATGCTCCGAAAGCCAAACGCCCGAAAGGCAGAACGTTCTAAACGGAAGTATTCGTGACCATTTTGGTCAATCCAAGCAAAGTCTTCATTTCGCCACCCGTTGATGTAACCGCCCTGATGCATGCGGTCGGCCAATTTGGCTAGGCTATTGGACAGACTTAAGGGCCTTGCATTCTGGATCCTCAGGTGATCATGGGCCATTTCAATATGAGAAAGCGGATCTTTAAGCAGGGATTCTTGCAAAAAAGCTGCGAAATCAGGGTTAAGGTGACCAATGATCTGCCCAGCCTCCATTCCACCCAGAAAGTGAATGGGCAAAAAATCTCCAGGCGCAGATCTCGCTGTATTTTGGAGCATTTCCTCTAGGGCGGCGATGGTACTGGTGGTGAGCTTATACATGCTCACAGTGTAAGAGAAATAAATAATGACTGAATATTGCTCTACAAATTCATCATCAATTTTAAATTGTCAACTGATCTTTACTGATTTTTTTGTCAGAGCTGGATGCTCATAATTTAAGCAAGCTAGGTCACTCTATACAAATCTTAGACTTACGAAAACTTTTGGCGATTTATCCACATTAACTGTGGATAAGTTTTTCATTTGAAGTGGTCCCGCCGACAGGAATCGAACCTGTATCCCACGCTTAGGAGGCATGTGCACTATCCATTGTGCTACGGCGAGAAGAATTAGAAAAATAAACTCTAAAAAATAAATACTGAAATAAGTTAATCAATAACAAAAAATAATGTTAAGGACGAAATCATTATTAATGATCTGCATGCGACTCTAATCTACCAGCCACACATTGTCCAAACCTGATTTGTTATTGCAACCATTGTCTCAGGTGCGAAGTATGCAATAAAAATAATTCCTAGCACGAGTGCTACAAATAAATACCGCAGTGCTATTGATGGAATATTGTTCTTTTTGATGTTGAACATCTTAGGCGGTCACAGTGCGATGAATCGCGCTTTCTTTAACGGGCAGATTGACTAAGAATGCAAAGACACCTAGTGCAATGGCGATATTCCAAACGATGAGATAAGAGCCGGTACGATCAAACAAATAGCCACCAAAATAAGCACCACAAAAGCTACCGAGTTGATGCGAAAAGAACACCAAGCCAGAGAGCATGGTGAGGTATTTAACACCAAATATTTGCGCCACAATAGCATTGGTCAGTGGGATGGTGGAGAGCCATAAGAAACCCATGATTGCTGCAAAGACGTAGGTAGTAACTGGGCTAAGAGGCAGCCAGATAAATCCCATGATAGCAATGGATCTCAAGATGTAAATACTAGACAGCAGATAACGCTTAGGAAACTGTTGACCTAACATTCCAGCGCCATAAGTGCCAAATATATTGAACAAGCCAATCAAAGCAAGTGCAGTAGTTGCAACTACTGGTGCCCCAACTTCGGGGTAGATCTTGGATAAATCTTTGAGATAGGGCGCTAAATGAACCGCAATAAAGACCACCTGAAAACCACAAACAAAATAACCCAAGGTCAGCAATCTAAAGCTCGGATTACCCATCGCTTCTTTTAAGGCTTGTTTGATTGTTTGCTCATTAGCTTTGTGTGTATAACCAGCATGAGGTTCGCGTAGCATAAATGCAATTGGAATCATGAGGCTAGCCATGAGTGCCAAGACGAGTAGTGCATCGTTAGCACCAAAATTAGTAAGTAAGCCTTGCTCAACTGGAATCATCAGAAATTGTCCGAATGATCCCGCTGCAGCAGTAATGCCCATTGCCCAGACACGTTTTTCTGGGGGAACATTGCGACCTAATATTCCGTAGACCACGCTATAAGTAGTTCCAGTTTGTGCAAGACCAATTAGCAAACCACCAGCAAGTGAAAAGTTCAATGCATCTGTGGAGATCGCCATACCTGCTAAACCGAGTGCATAAAGTGCGCCACCAGCCACCATAATTTTGAGCGCACCATAGCGATCTGCTAATGCACCGGTAATGGGTTGAACTGCACCCCAGATTAGATTCTGTAATGCAATCGTTAATGCAAATGTTTCTCTGCCCCAACCATTCGCTGAGGTGATCGGCAGATTAAAGAGGCCGAACCCATGACGTATCCCCATTGAGAAGGTCACCATAAGTCCGCCAAAAATTAATAGGGTCTTGAGCGATAAGAGTTTGGATGACGGCAGAGAAAGCATAGTGGGTGATTTAGGTGGGTATCAATGGCTTAGGATAGTCTTATTAGCTGTTTTCCGAAATATCTACCTTCGAGCATGTTGATAAAAGCTTGAGGTGCATTTTTAAGTCCCTCAGTGATTTTCTCATCCACATGGATCTTTTTGTCCAGCAATAGATCTACTAACTGATTTTGAATCTCTCTCCAGCGTGAAATGTGGTCTGAGACGATGAAACCTTGAATCAAGATTCGATTTGCAAGTAGGGCTCTAAGGTTAATTTGATGAAAGTGATCTGCTAAGCCTTCGGCTATGAGTCCACAGATTGCAATTCGAGAAAAAGGACTCATTTTCTCCAGAAGGCAATCAAATACATTGCCACCTACGTTATCAAATAAGCAGTTGATGCCATTTGGGACGCTCATTTTTAGGACATCTTGCCAGTCAGCTGCATGGTATGACAGGCACTGATCGAAATTTAAATGATCCATCACGTATTTGCACTTTGCTTCAGATCCTGCAATTCCGATTACTTTGGCGCCTTGGAGCTTGGCAAGCTGACCGGCTATACCTCCTACCGAACCAGCTGCTGAAGTCACCAATATCGTTTCATGATTTTTTGGCTCGCATATCTCCATCATCCCGATCCACGCTGTGATTCCCGTCATTCCGGCAGCGCCTAATAGCCAAGTTTCAGGAATGGCAAGGCTTGCTATGGGCTTAATTGATGACTCATTCATAACAGCATGGGTCTGCCAACCCAGCATGCCTATAACCTGATCTCCAGTTTTAAAGAGATGGGAGTTCGAGCTGATAACCTCTCCAATAGCTTCACCAATAACAACATCACCCAGAGCCATTGGTGGTGCATAGGATTTTCGCTCACTCATTCTGCCTCGCACATAGGGATCAAGTGAGAGCCATCGATTTAAAACCAGCACTTGGCCATCCTGTAATGACTCTATGCCAGACTCTTGATATCTGAAGTTATCCAGTGATGCAGTTTGATTTGGCCTACTTTGTAGAATTATTTTTTGATTCATTTCGTGGCGCAAAATTTTTATGTTCTTAATGAAGCTCTGCCCAGACTGCTTTTTGGCTAAGGGTTATTACTGATGGTGAGGGGATTAGCCCCTGTTCTAATAGTTGAGCAATTTTGCCACTTACTAGATTTTTTGGAGTATTTATTATGTCTGCAGTAGATCAAATTAGCTCATTATTAAAAGATAAAGCGCTCCTGAAGGGCGATGCATTCATCGGCGGTAAATGGCGTCAAGCCAAATCTGGCAAGGTATTTTCAGTGACTAATCCTGCAACTGGTGAAGTAATTGCACAAGTTCCCAATTTGGATGTGGCAGATGCTCAGGATGCAATTGCATCAGCAGAGAGCGCATTAGTTCTGTGGCGTGCAAAAACCGGTAAAGAGCGTGCTGCAGTTTTACGTAAATGGTTTGACCTTATTACAGCGCATACCGAAGACCTTGGGATCATCATGTCCTTGGAACAAGGCAAGCCTCTGGTTGAGGCCAAGGGAGAAATTCATTACGGAGCTTCTTTTATCGAATGGTTTGCGGAAGAAGCTAAACGCGTAACTGGCGCCATCCCAAGTTCGACGTGGGAAGATAAACGCATGATGGTCCTTAAGCAGCCAATTGGTGTTTGCGCTGCAATCACGCCATGGAACTTCCCTAGCGCAATGATTACTAGAAAAGTATCTCCAGCACTTGCTGCAGGTTGCTCCATTGTCATTAAGCCCGCTGAGCAAACTCCTTTATCAGCACTCGCACTAGCAGAGTTGGCTTCTAGAGCAGGTGTACCTGATGGCGTTATCAATGTATTGACTGCTGATGCTCATAATTCAATTGCCATTGGCAAGGCGCTCTGCGATTCACAGGTTGTTAAGCATCTGTCCTTTACAGGCTCAACCGAGGTTGGAAAGCTATTGATGATGCAGTGTGCTCCAACCGTGAAGAAGGTTGCGCTAGAGCTAGGAGGCCATGCTCCGTTCATTGTCTTTGAAGATGCCAATATTGATAATGCAGTTACTGGCGCTATGTTGGCTAAATATCGCAATGCGGGCCAAGCCTGTGTTGCAGCAAATCGCTTTTATGTCCACAAAAAAGTTCATGATGAGTTCGTTGAAAAATTTGCCACAGCAAGCAAAGCTATTAAGGTTGGCTCTGGCTTAGAGCCAGGCGTGACCCAGGGTCCTTTGATTGATGAACAGGCGCTTGCTAAAGTCCAGAAACACATTGCCGATGCCCTTGCCAAGGGTGCTAAGTTAGTTACTGGTGGAAAGTCTTCTGAGAGAGGCGGCACTTTTTTTGAGCCCACCATTCTTGCAAATGCGAGTAATTCAATGTTGGTTGCTTGCGAAGAAACATTCGGGCCTGTCGCCCCAGTAATCCCCTTTGAATCTGATGAAGAGGTTGTCAAACTTGCTAATCACAGCCAGTTTGGATTGGCGTCTTATTTTTATAGTCGTGACATTGGCCGTATCTGGAAGGTTGCGGAGGCTCTTGAGTTTGGAATGGTTGGCGTCAACACGGGATTATTTTCCAATGAGGTCGGTCCATTTGGCGGTGTTAAGCAATCAGGGCTTGGCAGAGAGGGTAGCTCCTGGGGTATTGATGAATACCTTGAGATGAAGTATGTCTGTGTTGGCCTATAAAAAATACTCGGGAGACAAAATGAGGCGTTGCCAACAAAGTCAACTGATAGAAGAGCTAGATTGCCCCATTTTGCTTGAGTAATTCAATTTCCTGCGCGTTGAGTCCTAATTTTTCGCGCAGGATTTCTTCTGTATGTTGTCCCAATGTTGGCGGCGCCATTCTTAGCTCTGTTGGTGTTACCGAGAGGCGCATGGGGCTTGCCACTAATTTCATCGTGCCTGCAGTCGGGTGAGGCGCTTGGATTTGTATTCCCCTTGCTAGAACCTGCTCATTTTCAAAAACTTCTTTGAAATTATTAATTGGTCCGCAAGGAACATTTACTTTTTCCAGCAAACTGATCCATTCAGCCTTGGTTTTCTTGCGGGTCATCGCCTCTAAGAGCGGCACTAGTTGCTCCCGATGCGCTACCCTCATTGGATTTTCTAAATAGAGTGGGTTATCTGCAAGGTGAGCCTCATCTCCTACCGTTACAAAATGTCTAAACTGACTATTGTTACCTGCTGCAACAATAATCCAGCCATCTGCAGTTGGAAGTGTTTGATAGGGAACAATTGTCTGTGATGCATTGCCCCAGCGTTTTGGTATTTCATCAGTGCAAAGGTATGCGCTTGCCACATTAGCCATGATTGCAATCTGAGTATCTAGCAAGGCTAAATCAATACATTGTCCTTGCCCAGTATGGTCTTTGTAGGCAATGGCCGCCAAAATAGAAGTCGTGGCGTACATGCCAGTAAAAATGTCGGCAATAGCTACACCGGCTTTTTGTGGGCTGGCCCCTGGAAAGTCGTCCGCCTCACCAGTCACACTCATAAAACCACCCATGCCTTGAACAATAAAATCATATCCAGGGCGGCGAGAGTAAGGCCCATTTTGGCCAAAACCCGTAATTGAGCAATAAATCAGGTCAGATTTGACCTTTTTGAGACTTTCGTAATCCAGGCCATATTTAGCTAACTGGCCCACTTTGTAGTTTTCAATGACCACGTCAGACTCTTTAGCCAGTTTGCGAATAAGCTCCTGCCCCTCAGGCTTGCTGATATCAATCGTAATTGAGCGTTTATTACGGTTAATTGATATGAAATACGCAGTTTCAGCGGTTTCTTTGCCATTTTGGTCTCTGGCAAAAGGAGGGCCCCAGTGTCGGGTGTCATCCCCTTCGCCAGGCTTTTCAACTTTAATGACGTCAGCACCTAAATCGGCTAGATTTTGAGTGCACCACGGACCGGCAAGAACACGGCTGAGGTCTAAAACGCGAATATGACTTAAGGCTCCCATCCTGCAATTTTGGCATGAATATAGGGGTACTTCAGGAAAATTCAGGT
>CANISN010000095.1 GCA_947470165.1 Burkholderiaceae bacterium
GTGAAATTCTCTATTTACGTGAGCGCTTGAATAAAATTCTGTCTAACCGAACTGGTCAAACAATTGAAACGATTGCTAAAGATACTGATCGTGATAACTTTATGTCTGCAGAACAGGCTCAAGAGTATGGCTTGATCGATAAAGTAATTGATAAACGTCCATAAGTCCTATACCTAAGAAGATATCTACTTTGAGCGACATAAATACCTCTAATAGCGCAGATAAGATTCTGTACTGCTCCTTCTGCGGCAAGAGTCAGCATGAAGTGAAGAAGCTGATTGCTGGACCATCTGTGTTTATTTGTGACGAGTGTATTGATCTATGCACTGACATCATTCAAGAAGAGCTTGCAAAACTCCCTAAAGGTGAGGGTGATGATTCTTTACCAACGCCACATCAGATTCGTGAGAATCTAGACCAATATGTGATTGGTCAAGATCATGCCAAGAAGACTCTAGCGGTTGCGGTATACAACCATTACAAGCGCTTGCAGTATTTACCAAAACCCAAAAAAGAGAAGTTGGATAAAGACGGTAAGTCTACTGAGGCTACTGACAAAAAAGAATCTAAAGTTCCCGCTAAGGCAATGGTTGACGGTGTTGAGCTTGCTAAGAGCAATATCTTATTAATTGGTCCAACTGGCTCTGGTAAGACATTATTAGCTCAGACTCTAGCGCGCATGCTCAATGTGCCTTTCGTCATGGCGGATGCAACAACACTAACCGAAGCGGGTTATGTTGGCGAGGATGTCGAAAACATCATTCAAAAATTGTTACAAGCTTGCGACTACAACATAGAAAAAGCCCAACGCGGCATTGTTTACATCGATGAGATCGATAAAATTTCTCGCAAGTCAGATAACCCCTCCATTACCCGTGACGTATCGGGTGAGGGTGTTCAGCAAGCACTCTTAAAGCTCGTCGAAGGCACAATGGCTTCTGTACCGCCGCAAGGTGGTCGCAAGCACCCAAATCAAGATTTCTTGCAAGTGGATACAACTAATATTTTGTTCATCTGCGGTGGTGCATTTGATGGCCTTGAGAAGGTAATTCAGCAGCGTACAGCGAAGACTGGTATTGGATTCAATGCAACGGTACCCGGCAAAGATGATCGCGGTGTAAGCGACCTCCTCATTGAAGTGGAGCCTGAAGACTTGATTAAGTTCGGCCTTATTCCTGAGCTGATTGGTCGTTTACCAGTGGTTACCACCTTAGCGCAATTAGATGAGCCTGCCTTAATTCAGATCCTTACCGAACCTAAGAACGCCTTGGTGAAGCAGTATCAGGCGCTCTTGACTATGGAAGGTTCAGAACTAGAAGTGCGTCCTGGAGCTTTATCGGCCATTGCTAAAAAGGCTATTGCACGTAAGACCGGTGCCCGTGGCTTGCGTTCTATTCTTGAGGGTTCACTCATGGATGTGATGTATGACTTACCATCCTTGAAGAATGTTCAAAAAGTAGTAATCGACGAGAGCACAATTGCTGATGGTGGAAAACCTCTTTTAGTCTACAAACAGGGTGAAAAATCTGTGGAATTGAGTAAAAAAGCCTAATTTTTGGTTTTTTTAGCTGTTTTTGCTAGTTTTTTGCTCATTTTTGGCATATTTACCCCTTGTTTTTCACTCGGTGGCATCCATATAGGTAGTATCCTATTCCTGAATTATGTCTGTATCTAGTGGTACGGCATATTTAGAAATTTTACGGAACGACTATTTTGGAGGAATTGCCCCATGCCTGGCCACTTATTACTACCCTCTGAACCTATTCAACTGCCGCTCCTACCCCTAAGGGATGTTGTGGTGTTTCCGCATATGGTGATCCCCTTGTTTGTGGGGAGACCTAAATCCATTAAAGCCTTAGAAGCTGCCATGGAAACTGGCAAAAATGTCCTCTTAGTAGCCCAAAAGACGGCTGCTAAGGATGAGCCGAGTGTAGATGACCTCTATGCGGTCGGCTGTATCGCAAATATTTTGCAAATGCTAAAACTACCAGACGGTACGGTTAAGGTTTTGGTTGAGGGGGTTCAACGCGCTGAAGTGAGTCAAGTTGAAGATAGTCAAGGCTATTTCAGTTGCGATGCAACGCCATCATCGATGTCCTCCTTAGACGCTCATGAAACAGAAGCATTACGTCGTGCCATCATGGCCCAGTTTGATCAGTACGTAAAACTCAACAAGAAAGTCCCGCAAGAAATTCTGTCCTCTTTAGGTGGCATTGATGACCCAAGCCGCTTGGCTGATACGATTTGCGCCCATTTGCCAGTGAAGCTAGAGCAGAAGCAACGTTTGCTGGAGATGACAGATGTGGTGCAGAGACTAGAAAGTCTTTTGGCTGATCTTGAAAGTGAAATCGACATCTTGCAAGTCGAGAAGCGTATTCGTGGACGTGTGAAACGTCAGATGGAAAAAAGCCAGCGTGAGTACTACCTCAATGAGCAAGTAAAGGCGATTCAAAAAGAATTAGGTGAGGGTGAAGAAGGTGCCGATCTTGAGGAGCTTGAGAAGCGTATCAAGGCAGCTCGTATGCCTAAGGAGGTATTTAAGAAGGCTGAGTCTGAGTTGAAGAAACTCAAACTGATGTCACCGATGTCTGCCGAGGCAACAGTCATTCGCAACTTCATTGATACCTTAGTCAATCTTCCTTGGAAGAAAAAAACCAAGATCAATAATGATTTAACTAATGCTGAAAAAGTATTAGATGAAGATCATTATGGTCTTGATAAGGTCAAAGAACGTATTTTGGAGTATCTTGCAGTACAACAACGCGTTGACCGGGTGAAGGCACCTATCCTTTGTTTGGTTGGCCCTCCAGGGGTTGGTAAAACCTCCTTAGGTCAATCGATTGCTCGTGCGACGAACCGAAAGTTTGTGCGCATGGCCCTAGGTGGTGTTCGAGATGAATCAGAAATTCGCGGTCATCGTCGTACCTATATTGGCTCGATGCCCGGAAAGATTCTGTCTAGCCTGACGAAAGTCGGTGTGCGCAATCCTTTATTCCTCTTGGACGAAGTAGATAAGATGGGTATGGATTTTCGTGGTGATCCTGCCAGCGCATTACTTGAGGTTTTAGACCCTGAGCAGAATCACACCTTCCAGGACCACTATGTCGAAGTGGACTTTGATTTATCGGATGTGATGTTTGTTGCTACCTCTAATTCCTTAAATATTCCTGGCCCACTACTCGATCGCCTTGAAATTATTCGCCTTGCAGGTTACACGGAAGACGAGAAGACTAGCATTGCTACCAATTATTTAATTCCTAAACAGATTAAAAATAATGGTCTCAAAAAGGATGAGTTGAAGATTGAAGAAAGTGCTGTACGCAGCATGATCCGCTACTACACGCGTGAAGCTGGTGTTCGCTCTTTAGAACGTGAAATCAGCAAGATTTGTCGCAAAGTAGTGAAGTTACTCTTACTCAAAAAAGAAGCAGCTCCGGTTACTGTTAATACTGATAACTTAGAGAAGTTTTTATCTGTACGTATGTATGACTTTGGTCTTGCTGCCAAAGAAAATCAAGTTGGGCAGGTGACTGGTTTGGCTTGGACCGAGGTAGGCGGAGATCTATTAACCATTGAAGCAGCAGTGATGCCGGGTAAGGGTGTGATTACTCGTACAGGTTCAATTGGTGATGTGATGAAGGAATCTGTTGAGGCTGCAAAAACCGTCGTTCGCTCTAGGGCAAGAGCTCTCGGTATTACTGATGAAGCATTTGAGAAGAAAGATATTCACATTCACTTCCCTGATGGCGCCACACCGAAGGATGGTCCATCTGCCGGTATTGCGATCACCACAGCCTTAGTTTCTGTGTTTACAGGGATTCCTATTCGTTCAGATGTAGCAATGACTGGTGAGATCACTTTGCGCGGTGAAGTGCTCCCAATTGGTGGTCTGAAAGAGAAATTGTTAGCGGCACATCGTGGCGGAATTAAGCTGGCTTTAATTCCAGAGGAAAACGTTAAAGATTTAATTGACATTCCTGACAACGTCAAGAATGCAATTGAAATCGTACCGGTCCGCTGGATTGATAAAGTCTTAGAGCTTGCATTGGAACGTAAACCCGTTGCCTTGCCTGATCCAACTCCTGAAGAGCTCGCTCAAAAGGCTGCTGAAGCTAGTAAAGCCAATGAGAAAATTTCTTCTGGAGAGGTCTTGAAGCATTGATGTGTAGGGATATTTGAGGGGTTTCTAAGCAATCTAATCGCTTAATTTGATTCATTGTTGATGAACAATCCTTCTTTTATTCCCGCACTGGGTTACAATCTCGTCTGTATTAATTTGGGGCGCTTAGCTCAGATGGTAGAGCGTCTGCCTTACACGCAGAATGTCGGCGGTTCGATCCCGTCAGCGCCCACCAGTTTCCCAAACCTCATTTTCTCTTCTTCAGGCTTTCTAGTTTCTCTAGACCCTATGCCTAGTACACTCTCATCACTAACTTCATTTTCTAGCGATTAACACATGTTTGATTCCGTACGTAAGCACCAAAAGATAATGCAGTTCGTATTGATGCTATTCATCGTTCCTTCATTTGCTTTGTTTGGCATTTCAAGTTATTCCGAGTTTATGGACAAAGAGACCGACATTGTTAAAGTGAATGGCAAGCCCATTTCAGCGCAAGAGGTAGATATGGCTGCCAAGCGCCAAGCTGAGCGTGTTGGTGGTAATGCCCAAATCGCTCAAAGCCTGCCGTTTCGTCAAGCAATCCTAAATGAATTACTTCAACAGCGCATTCTTGGTTTTGCAATCAGTGACTTGCGGCTACAAGTTGGCAAGCAAGAGCTTGTGAATAGCTTGCAAAAAATTCCACAGATTCGTTCCTTATATCGTCAAGACGGTAGCTTTGATGATGCTCGTTTTAAGCAATTACTTGCAAGTAACGGAATGAATGAGGAGCAGTTTTATGCTGGTCAGAGTTTTGATTTAAAAATTCAGCAATTGGTAAATTCTGTTGCACGTACTGAATTGGCTAATCCTAAATTATCTGAAATTATTTCTTCTCTCTATGAGGTAGAGAGACAGGTGCAGACCTTGCAGTTCAATGCAAATGACTATTTAGCTAAAGTAAATCCAAGTCCAGAAGAGTTGCAGGCTTTTTATGAGGCCAATGCCAGACTATTTGAGCGTCCTGAATACATGGATGTGGAGTACATTGTTCTTAAAGCGGATCCTAAAGAAGACTCTAAGGCTTTTAATGATAAAGCGGATCAGTTTGCAAACATTACCTATGATCAATCTGACAGCTTAAAACCTGCTGCAGATAAGTTAAAGCTCAGCATTCAATCTCAGAAGGGTGTTTCTCGCGGTGGCGCTCCTGGCGTATCTAAGGATCATCCCCTTGCCAATCCGAAAGTAATTCAATCCCTCTATGGCGATGAAGCGTTGAAGAACAAGCGCAATATTGAAGCCGTTCAAATTTCGCCCGGTGTCTTTGTTTCTGCTCGGGTAGTTACTTTGTACCCTGCACAAGTTTCGCCATTCAAAGAAGTGGCTACTGAAGTGAAGCGTCAGGTTAGCCAACGCGCTGCTGAGAAACTCGCAATCACGGCTGCTAGTGAAAAATTTTCGGCACTAGAAAAAGATCCCAAGAACGCTGCTGGCTTTAGCAGTGCAATCTGGATCTCACGCAACAAGGCAAGCAACTTAGTAGGCTCATCTATGGATGAAGTGATGGCGATAAATGCTGATAAGTTACCTGCTGTAGTGTCAGTCTCCAACCCTGGAGTTGGTACTACCCTATATCGCATTGAACAAGTTCGTCAACCTGCTTCAGTTGATGCTAAGGTCCATAAAGCCCAGGCACAACAGATTCAAGCATTAGCGGCGCAATCAGAGTTTGCTGGTTTTATGGCTTACTGGCGAAATAGTGCTGGCGTTAAAGTGATCAATCCACTTAAAGCTGCGAATTCAGGCAGTGCAGGCAGTTAATGGCTAAGGCGCTTTTTTGAGTAAATTACTGTATGGGGCCATTGAGCCCCATACGTTTTTGAAGAGGATGCTTTGGGCCTTAACATTGGGATGTAATCGATCCGCTTGAAATAATTCGGGTTTGGTTGCAACACCCTCTAGGAAAAAAGGTAGCAGCTCTATCTGCTCCTCATTAGCTAGTTGTTGGTAAAGCTTCTTAAATTGTGTGGTGTAGCTCTGGCCATAATTAGTTGGAATCTGAATGCCAAACAGTAGAACCCGAGCGCCCGATTTTTTACTCATCTGAATCATTCTTCGCAGATTGGTTTCGGTTTGCGCAATAGGTAGGCCACGCAGGGCGTCATTAGCTCCTAGCTCAATCATGACGATTCCAGGCTGCTTTTGAGTTAGCAGTGATGGTAAGCGGCTCATCCCGCCTGAGCTCGTTTCCCCGCTGATGCTAGCATTAAATACAGTCCAAGAGCTTTTGTCTTTCTCAAGCTGTTGCTCCAAAAGATGTACCCAGCCAGTCCCGCGTGCCAAGCCATACTCAGCAGATAGGCTGTCACCCAATACTAAAATCACTGGACTTGTTTGGGCCCAAGAGTAAAAACTCATTAAGAGGCAAAATA
>CANISN010000096.1 GCA_947470165.1 Burkholderiaceae bacterium
ATCAGTCACTCTGCCGTTAATCGAAAAGCGTCCATCACGACTAACGGCAATATGGATTTGATTAAGCTCCGCTTGACTTTCAGCGCCATTAGCGGAGGGGAGGGTAATAGCCAACTCCTGATAGCGCGTGAAGGTAGTAGAAATCATCAAGAATATGAGAACTACTAAGAGAACATCGATAAAGGGTATGAGATTAATCTCTGGTTCGGTTAAATTAGATTTCACCTTAAGTGAGAATCTCTCTTGGCGATGTAGGCTGTTCTCTAACCAACTCATTTTGTATCTTCAGTACTAGCGTGATGCGAGTAGAGCTTTTTAAATAACTGGCGGGTAAATTCCTCGCACTCATGTTGGCGTTGATTGGCCATTGCCCTCAAACCACGCCAGGCTGCTAACGCGGGAATCGCAATCAATAGGCCAAAGGCGGTGTTGTACAAGGCTACAGAAATGCCATGCGCGAGCTGTTGAGGGCTTCCAGAGCCTCCGCTGATTGCGCCCTGACTACCAAAGATCTCAATCATGCCAACGACGGTACCAAATAGCCCAAGCAATGGCGCAACAGTAGCAATGGTGGCCAGAGTGCCCAAATAGCGTTCAAGACTCAACCAGCTCGTTTGCGCGCTTGCTTGCAACTCCTCAAGAGTTGCCTCTTCGCTGCTACCAGCCAACTTCTCCCGTAACGCACAGGCAAAAAGCGGACCCACCGGCGAGAGTTGACTAATTGCAGTAATTTCACTATCTGAGATAGATTTACCCCGTGAAATTGTATTGGCTAGTCCAAATACCACTTCCAGGCTATTTTTAGGAAAAATATGAATTTGGCGCAAATGCCAGGCGCGTTCAATAACGATGGCCAGCCCAACAATAGAGATGATGAGTAGTGGCCAGATGGGCCAGCCTGCAGACAGTAAGATTGAGTACATAAGCTCAATACTTTAGCTGAATTAAAAACCCGTATTCTGAAAGTCATCCTGTGGATAACTCTGTGCAAAACTTTTTAGGAGGTGGTCCGTAAGTCCTTGATTAATGGTGAATAGAGGCTATTTTGGATGAAATGATTGAAAATACTCTGTAAAAATAGTGTATACAAATCATGTACTTAAGTATTAAATGTTGGATTTATGAGACGATCTGGGTCAGTAATTACTTACTTATTGTGCTTTGATCAAGGCTAATCAGCCTCTGTGGATATTTATTGGCTCCCAGGCCTAATGACTATGTAGAAAAAGAGAAATAATGTCGGAAATATCAAGAGAAATTCTGAGCGTTGGTGATCTAAACCGCGCCATTGCGAGCTCTTTAGAGGAGCGCTTCGATACCGTTTGGGTTAGCGGGGAGATTTCTAATTTCAAGCCTTATGACAGCGGGCATTGGTACTTTTCTCTGAAGGACGAAGAAGGTCAGATTCGCTGTGTGATGTTCCGAGGTCGTAATAGCCAGGTTGGGTTTATGCCCCAATCGGGTGATTTAGTCGAAGTCGCGGCCAATTTGGGGTTTTATGTCCCTCGCGGTGACATTCAGCTAACGGTGCAAAGCATGCGCCGGGCTGGCATGGGCGGTCTATACGAAGCCTTCTTAAAACTCAAAGCCAAACTGGCAAAAGAGGGTCTATTTGATGCCGAGAATAAGCATCCCATTCCAACCCATCCAAGATCGATTGGCATTGTTACTTCGCCACAGGCGGCGGCTTTAAAAGATGTGCTGAGTACATTGGCCAGAAGGGCACCACATATCCCGATTGTGATTTACCCAACATTGGTGCAAGGCTCGGATGCTCCTGCTGCAATTATTTCTGCCCTCAAGGCTGCTAAAAAAGAAAATACTGTAGATGTCATTCTGTTGGTGAGAGGCGGTGGAAGTATTGAAGACCTCTGGGCATTTAATGATGAGCAACTTGCTTATGCCATTGCACAGTCAACCATTCCAATTGTGAGCGGTGTTGGTCATGAAACTGATGTCACCATTGCTGACTTTGTTGCGGACTTACGTGCACCCACCCCGACGGGCGCGGCAGAGTTGGCTGCCCCTCGTCGCGATCAAATGCTGCAAGAGTTAGATACTATTATGCAAGCGCTCCTGCAAAGAGTAAATCAACGCGTAGAGCGTGAAGCACAAACTTTAGATCAATTGGCTCTGCGCTTAAGTCATGCCTTACCCAATCCTGATCGGATGCGCGAGCAGATCAACAGTTGGGAGAAGCGACTCAACCAAGCATGGCTGGTAAGAGTTGAAAATTGGAAGCGGGATCAAAGTCACCTTCAGTCTCAGTTGGAAATGCTGAACCCCCAAAGAACACTAGAGCGTGGCTACGCTGTGATATTGAGCAAGGAAGAGCAAGCAATGCATGCAGTGCGCAATCCAAATGAACTGAATACGGAAAGCGTATTTGATGTGCGCTTAGCAGACGGGCAGGTGGAGGTCGAGTTTGCGAGAGTTAAAGAGAGGTAGCCTGTTAAGCAAAAGCTTGATTAATAGGCGCGCTCAAAAAATACGCCTGCCGGTACCTTAAAGCGTTTCCCAAAGAATTAATTTGACGGACATTCAGGTCGCGAGTGCCAGAAAGAATTTGAGAGACAACACTTTGATTGCCGAGCTCAGGTAAATCAGACTGCTTAAGACCATGTTCTTCCATCAAAAAAGAAAGAAGCTCCCAGGGTTTTGTATCTGGCACATCAAAGTGTTCCAAATCATATGCTCGAATTAATTCGCTTGTAAGTTCAAATAAATTAAGAAGAGAATGCTTTTTAGATGAGCCGATGACATCACTTAACAGGTCTGCCCGCGCAACCATCTTCCGGTAATGTTTTTCAGGGTGAGTGAGGTAAGATGGGTTTCGCTTAGTGATGCCAGTGTCTGGATGTAGCTGTCCTAAACAAATGTCGATCAGTGCACAATTAGGCCGCTACTGTAATTTCAATATGGCATCCAAGAACAGTTGCAGCAGCTTCAATCTGATCAAACTTAGAGGAGTGTTTTAAATCAAACAATCTATCAATTTGAGGCATATGCCAGCCTAGGCGACGCGCTAATTCGGCTTTCTTGATGCCTTGATTCATCATGGCTTGATATACGCCTAATTTTGCGGATTCTAGTGCAGAGGGGCTAACAAGCCTTTGCCCACGTTTCGCTTTGCTGGGTTTAGGCAGTGGCTTGCGTGCATCAACATAAAAAGATAATCCCGTTTCCAAGGCATCCACAGCCTTTGAGAGTGCGTCAGATTCAGTTTTGCCAAATGTAATAGCTTCAGGTACATCTTTAAATGTAACAAGAAGGTCGCGACCATCTTTGGTAATTGTTGCTGGATACTTAAACATTTAAACCCCTTTATTTCAAGCCTAACTGTCGTTTAATTGCTGCTTGAAGACCTTTACCAAGTTCAGTAGTGCCATGCATTGGCAGGGATGACTGTCGCCCACCTAAAAATACTTTCAAGTGCGAACCTTTTCCCGGCAGTAAGGTTGCTCCTTGTAACTCAAGCCATTTCTTCATCTGTTTTGAGTTCATGAATATCTTAACATATCTGTTGTGTTTTTGTTTGGCGGCATAAACTTAGGCGGCCCAAGAATTTGGACATTCGATATTGTCTAGGATTTGAATACCCCGTAAGCAAAGAGGATAGGAAAGCCTCTATGCGAAGATGTGACTAAAAAATAGTTGGCTCAATCTGCAATTGAATCCCGAACTTATTTCTAACTTCTTCTTGAATATTTTTTGCTAGATTTAATAGATCAGTAGATGTTCCACCACCATGATTAACTAGCACTAGCGCTTGGTTTTCATAAACTCCCACTTGACCAATGCGCTTGCCTTTAAAGCCGCATTGATCAATAAGCCAAGCAGCTGCTAACTTTCGTTTTCCAGCAGCCTCTGGATAAGAGGCGAGATTCGGAAACCGTGTAACCAATTCCTCATATTGCTGGTGATCAACAATCGGGTTTTGGAAAAAACTGCCAGCGTTGCCAATGACTTTTGGATCTGGTAATTTCTTAAGTCTAATAGTGCATACAGCATCAAAAATTTGCTTATGGCTTGGGGCGGAGTTTGCGTCGGCAAATTGCTTTGCCAGATCTGCATACTGAACTCTCGCTTGCCAAGCTTTGGGGATTTTAAAAACGACCTTTGTCACGATAAATCGATTAGGATTTTGCTTGAAATAGCTATCGCGATAGGCAAATTGGCATGCCGCTTGCGGGATAGTGACAAAGGCATTGGCCTTAGTATCAAATGCTTCGATGCTATCAATGTATTCCCCAACCTCAACGCCATAAGCACCAATGTTTTGAATTGGAGTAGCACCAACGGTTCCAGGAATTAATGCGAGGTTCTCAAGCCCTGGGAGATTCTGATCTAGCGTCCAGGAAACGAATTCATGCCAATCGACGCCAGCACCAACTGCCAGCCAAGTACTTTGGTCATCTGACTTGATCACTTCTTGCCCCAGAACATTTATCAGCAGAGTTGCTCCAGGCAGGGAGTCTGGGAGGATTACATTGCTACCACCGCCTAATAAACGCCAGGCTACTTTCTTATCACTTAACTCTTTCATGAGCGCTGGTAATTGATCCGCGGCACTAATTTCATACGCTAACTCTGCCGTGGAATCCAGCCCAAAGCTATTCCGGTGCTTGAGTCCCATATTGGGGATCAATTTTGCTGGTTGGGGCGCATTTTTCGCAAAGTTCATGCCACAATCTTATTCGTGTTCAAGTTTCTGGCTGTAATTTATAGAAAAACCTGAAAAGTAACACTGCATTCATTGACTTTGCAGAATCGATTACCAAGCATATTTAAGGAGTTTTAGATGCCCTCATTTGACGTAGTGTGTGAGCCAGACATGATTGAGTTGAAGAACGCGATTGAGCAATCCAACAAAGAAATTACTAATCGTTTCGACTTCAAAGGTTCAGATAGCCGTGTCGAGCAAAAAGATGAGACTTTGATCTTATTTGGCGATGATGACTTTAAATTGGGTCAAGTCCGCGATGTCCTATATGGCAAGATGGCGAAGCGTAACGTAGATGTCCGTTACCTCAAAGACGATAAAAAAGAGACCATTGGTAGTGATAAGCGGAAGCAAACCATGAAAATCCAAAAAGGGATTACTTCAGAGTTGGCTAAAAAAGTGGTGCGAATCATCAAAGACAGCAAGATCAAAGTTCAGGCCAGTATTCAGGGAGATGCAGTCCGCGTAACAGGTACTAAGCGCGATGATTTGCAAGAAACCATGGCCTTACTTAAGAAAGAAGTTAGCGAAGCTCCATTAGGCTTTAACAACTTCCGTGACTAATGTTAACCAAAGAAACTGCTGCGATAGCACCAGCAAGCCAAGAAGCAATCGAACGCTTTTGTGATGCTTGCTGGCTAGAGGATGGTTTAGCGCATAACAGTTTGTCCGCCTATCGCCGAGATCTATTGCTCTTAGCCCAGTGGCTTCAGAAAGATTCTGGTGCCGATCTCTATGGCGTTAATGAAAAAGATCTCACTGCTTACATTGCGCATCGACGTGCTGATAGAGCTACTACTGCGAATCGCCGCTTAACTGTCTTCAAGCGTTTTTATCGTCATGCCCTGCGCATGAACTTGGTCAAAAGTGATCCTTGCATTGGTTTACGTGCTGCAAAGCAATCGTTGCGCTTTCCGAAAACCTTAAGTGAAGATCAAGTCACTTCCTTGCTTAATGCCCCCGATGTCGAGACTGCTTTAGGTTTACGTGATCGCACTATGCTGGAGTTGATGTATGCCAGCGGTTTGCGTGTTTCAGAAATTGTATCTTTAAAGACGGTTGCCCTGGGTTTAAACGAAGGTGTGATTCGGGTCGTAAATGGCAAAGGAGGTAAAGAGCGATTAGTACCATTTGGTGGTGAGGCAGGGCAGTGGTTACGTCGCTATCTAGCGGATGCCAGAATGCCATTGCTTGAAGGTAAGACTTCTGACGCGGTCTTCATTGGGCGTCACACTGGCACAGGCCTGACTCGTCAAGCTTTTTGGGCGCTGATTAAGCGCTATGCCGTAATTGCTAATATCCCTGTGGCTTTATCCCCGCATACCCTGCGCCATGCTTTTGCGACCCATTTACTAAACCACGGTGCAGATTTAAGAGTGGTGCAACTACTTTTGGGGCATGCTGATATCTCGACTACCCAAATTTATACCCATGTGGCTAGGGAGCGTCTTAAGTCAATTCATCAGCAGCACCATCCGCGCGGTTAAGACTTCTAGGAAAAATCTTGTTAATGAGTAAGCATTCATGGTGCTTATAGGATGGAATCTGGGGAAGTGGGTAAGATAGCGCTATGAATTTCACTCTAGACCTTTTGTTGATTCCGATTGCCTATCTCATCGGTTCCATTTCATTTGCAGTAGTAGTCAGTAAGTGTATGCGCTTACCAGATCCCCATTCGTATGGTTCAGGTAACCCAGGCGCCACGAATGTTCTGCGAACTGGTAATAAGTTGGCAGCTATTCTCACTTTGATAGGCGATGCTTTAAAAGGGTTTTTAGCGGTGATGTCGGCACGAATTATATTG
>CANISN010000097.1 GCA_947470165.1 Burkholderiaceae bacterium
AATTGCTTTGAGATAGCGCGGGAAATGGACCAACTGACTATATGGCGTATCTGAAACAAACTTAGCAAATATTAAGCCTTGTACTTGCGTCTGAATATCCGTATGGGCAGTTACTGATGCAGCTTTTGCTTGGGCCAGCTTTTTTTGTAAATCCGCATGCGCTTGCAAAGCCGCTAGAGCGTGCTTTGTGATCTCTTGGGAAATTAATGCCAAGCGCGGCTTGCCTGCTTGAAGGCGATCCGCAAATTGCTCAGCATTAACAGGCAAGGGATCATTCATGAAGGCTCGCTCTAAAGCGAGATTGAGAATTTGCTCCAGCAAACTATCTATTGAACCAACATTCATAAACAATAAGCCAATCTCCCTCATGCCAGGAAGCTGTTTTTGCAAAGCTTTAAGCGTATCCTTATTTGACAAGGTAAAAAGACGCCTTAAACCGTGCCAGTGATATTTTCTGGCCTCGACTAAGTCATCAAATACTTCAAGATCACACGCCTCAGTTCGATCAACTAATGCTGGATAGCCAAATAAGGTGCGATTACCTTTCTGAATTTCTAGGGTCTCGGGCAACTCACCAAAATCCCAACTGCGATAGCCGCCCTGCTCAACAGCCTTGACTGTAGAAACAGCATTATTTTGCTGAGTGCTAACGGTAGCAGTCACTGGCACATCAATGCCAAGCTCCTCATGGACTGCTTGCTGGGCAATAGCCTGAAAAGCAGTTCGGGCAGTTTCACCATATTGAGCACGTAGTCGCACCAAATTACGCTCCAACTCAAGCTGGCGTCCATGCTCATCTACTAGACGGAAGTTCATAGAGGAATGTAGTGGCAAAGATTCTGGCCTGAAGTCCGTTCGCTTAATCTCCAAACCACGCTCTTTACGAATATCCGTAATCAAGCTATCTAAGAAGTCGCCGACGCCAAACTGCTTCCCTGTCAACATGCGCTCCAGAAAAGATTTTGCATACTCGGGCAAAGGAATGCAGTGACGGCGTAATTTCTGTGGAAGTGATTTAAGCAAGAGATGTATCTTTTCTTCGCACATTCCCGGAACTAGCCACTCACAACGACGACCATCAACTTGGTTTAATAGTGTCAATGGGACAACAAGAGTCACGCCATCCTTAGGGCTGCCTGGTTCAAAGTGATAAGTCAAACTCAGATCACTTCCACCTACGATCATCTTTTTTGGATAACGATCAACCGTAATGCCAGCAGCCTCATGGCGCATTAAATCTGCTTTAGATAAACGTAACTGATCGTCGGGCTTAGTTTGGGACGAATCTGGGTTTTTAATGGAATGCTTTAGCCAAGCATTCATCCCTTCACGATTTAATACATCTTGAGGAATACGTGAATCATAAAAAGCAAACAAGAGATCATCATCTACCAGCACATCAGGACGACGAGAGCGATGCTCTAGCGCTTCGATCTCTTTAATTAGCTTGCGGTTGTGCCAAAAGAACTCAAAACTACCAGGATATTTTTTTCGCGCATCTGCTTCAGTTTCTCGCATCAATGCTGGCGTATCCATACGCCCAAACATTTCCTCCTGAACTAAAGCCTGACTAATAAATAAGTTACGGGCCTCTACAGGGTCATGAGACTCATAACGAACTCGGCGTCCGTGGTAGATGGGCAAACCATATAGAGTACCCCGTTCAAATGCCATTACCTCACCTTGGCGACTATCCCAAAATGGATCACTGAGAGTCTTAATAAGACGATGGGCAGCAACCTTCTCTACCCACTGAGGTTCAATCTTTGCAATGGTTCGAGCATACATACGATTGGTTTCTTGTAGCTCACCCGCCAGAATCCAAGCCCCTGCTTTCTTGCCAATGGTTGAGCCTGGCCAAATGAATGGGCGAATACCACGCGCCCCAATATAACCACCAGTCTTGCTGCCCCGCTCTTGAGATTTTTCATCTTCTTCTTTTTTAGCAACATAACCCAATAAGCCAGTCAATAAAGATAAGTGCACTTGTTCATAGGTTGCAGCCGATGGATTTTCTTTCCAGCCTTTTTCGCCCAGCATCATGTGCAATTGCCCATGGACATCACGCCATTCACGTAAACGTCTGGGAGATAAAAATTTACCTCGGCATAGATTCTCTAATTGGCGATTACTGTGTTTATGTCGAAGAGCATCTTGATACCAATCCCAGAGCTTGACGAAACTCAGAAACTCAGAACGCTCATCAGCAAATTGCAAGTGTGCTTGATCAGCGGCAGCAGCTTGATCCATTGGTCGATCGCGTGGATCTTGTGTAGCCAAGGCAGACGCAATAATAGTCACCTCGCGCAATGCATTTTGTTCTTTAGCGGTCAAGAGCATACGACCTATACGAGGATCAAGAGGAAGGTCTGCTAATTGCTTGCCAATTGGAGTTAGCTTGAAGCTATTGTTAATATCTTTATCATCCCCAACGACTGCATCGTCATACACAATAGCGCCCAACTCATCTAGAAGCTGAACGCCATCGGCAATCGCT
This sequence comes from Burkholderiaceae bacterium, assembly GCA_947470165.1. Taxonomy (GTDB): domain Bacteria; phylum Pseudomonadota; class Gammaproteobacteria; order Burkholderiales; family Burkholderiaceae; genus Polynucleobacter. The sequence goes on from CANISN010000097.1 coordinate 2,498, forward strand.
CGCCCTAGAGGTTTATCAATAAAAGGGAAGTCTTGAATTCTGGGTAAGCGCAGAGCGCTCATTCGAAGTAAAACTACCGCCAAGGAACTCCGTAAAATTTCTGGATCCGTAAATTTTGCTCGAGCTAAATAATCCTGCTCGCTGTATAAGCGAATACAAATACCATCTGATACCCGTCCGCAACGACCAGCTCTTTGATTGGCGGCAGCTTGTGAGATTGGCTCGATTTGCAGTTGCTCTACTTTATTGCGATAGGAATAACGCTTCACTCGCGCTAATCCACTATCAACTACATACCGAATATTGGGAACAGTTAAAGAGGTCTCCGCTACGTTGGTAGTCAGAATGATGCGTCGCCCATTACCGGGATTAAAGATACGTTCTTGTTCGGCGACCGATTGCCGGGCAAAGAGGCTTAATATCTCTGGATGAAAGCGCTGTTGAAGTACATGGTCTTTTCTAAGAGTCTCAGCACAATCCCGAATTTCTCGCTCGCCAGGTAAAAATACTAAGACATCGCCAGCGCCCGATACCCCCTCGCGCCACACATTGGCAATCGCCTGCGCTACTGCATCCGGAATTTCTTTAGCTTCTTTAGATGCTTTCGATTCTTTTTTGCCATCTGGCTTTGCGTCAGGCTCAAGTGCTTCGTAACGCTGCTCTACTGGAAAGAGTCGGCCGCTAACTTCAATTACTGGCGCGGCCATACCCTTTATCGAAAAATGTTCAGAGAAACGCTTAGCGTCAATGGTGGCTGAAGTGATGATCAGCTTGAGATCTGGGCGCTTAGGTAGTAACTGTCGCAAATAGCCCAAGAGAAAATCAATATTCAGACTTCTCTCATGGGCCTCATCAATGATGAGGGTGTCATAGGCGCGGAGCTGGGGGTCGCGTTGCGTCTCAGCTAGTAAGATGCCGTCCGTCATTAACTTGATGGAAGCACCTTGACTGGTTTTATCGGCAAAACGGACTTGATACCCCACATCCTGACCAATGGCAGTGCCCAGCTCCTGGGCTATTCGCTTGGCTGTAGCGGTTGCAGCAATGCGGCGAGGCTGTGTATGCCCAATGAGGCGGCCGCCGTTCATAGTGCCTCTACCAAGGTCTAGGCAAATCTTAGGCAATTGGGTTGTTTTGCCTGAACCTGTCTCACCGCAGACAATCACCACTTGATGAGACCTCAAGGCATCCTTGATGATTTGACGCTGGCCTGAAACTGGCAACTCCTCCGGAAAGCGGATCTCTAGCCGACTAGGGGTGTTGGAAGCAGGCACAGTCACTGGGCTTGCTTTGGGTTTTTGTTGGTTTATGGGCTCTTGCACCCTATAATTTTCTCACTATGCCAACAAATGCACCGAACCCCAGCTTAAATGCTGAAGAATCCAGCTCTAACTTTCCTTTTGTAGGCTGGCTGCGAGATGTTGCGCCCTATATACACAGCTTCCGCGAAAAGACCTTTGTCATTGCCTTTGCTGGTGAATTGGCCCAAGAGATTGGTCTGGAGAATCTGATTGAAGATATCGCCATGTTGCATGCCATGGGCATGAAGATTGTCTTAGTTCACGGCATCCGCCCCCAAATTGAAGAGCAGCTCATACTTCGCAATATCAAGAGTCACTTTGGCAAAAGTGCAATGCATAACTATCGGATCACTGATGCTGCTGCCTTAGAGTGTGTCAAAGAAGCTGCTGGAGAATTGCGTCTAGATATTGAAGCAGCATTTAGCCGCGGTCTTCCCAATACGCCAATGGCAGGATCACGCATCTCTGTCATCTCAGGAAACTTTATTACAGCCATGCCAGTGGGTGTAGTTGAAGGCATTGATTACATCCATACCGGTCTCGTTCGTAAGGTGGACTCCACTTCCATCAAGCTCTCTCTTGATAGCAATAAGATTGTGTTGCTCTCACCCTTGGGCTTCTCGCCTACGGGCCAAGCATTTAATTTAGCTTTTGAAGATGTCGCTGCATCTACTGCTGCAGCACTCAAAGCAGATAAGCTTATTTTCTTAAGTCCTTATGACGGCTTAAAAGATGATGAAGGCGATTTCATCACCGAACTCTCTATGCCTCAGCTGCAAGAGTATGTCGCCGAACATCAAGAGCTCGAGCTTGGCATAAAGAGTTTGCTCAATATTTCTGGCAGAGCCATTCGTGCCGGTGTGAGCCGTGTCCACTTCTTGCCTTGTAATCGAGATGGCGCCCTCCTTGAAGAACTCTTTACCCATGATGGTATTGGCATGATGTTGGCCTCATCCGATATTGAGAATCTACGTGAAGCAAATCAAGATGACGTTGGCGGTATCCTACAGTTGACTAGCCCTCTTGAAGAGGAAGGTATTTTGGCTGCGCGCGGACAAGATGTGATTGAGCGGGATATTCAGCGCTTCTCCGTGATTGAGCATGATCGAGTACTCTTTGGCTGCGCGGCACTCTTCCCTTTCCCCAATGGCGTGGGCGAGCTTGCTTGCTTAGCTGTGGATCCCGATGTTCAAGGCTCAGGCGATGGAGAGCGTTTGCTCAAGCGCGTAGAGATGCGGGCAAAAAGGGAGGGCATTAAGAAGCTCTTCGTCTTGACTACCAGAACCGAGCATTGGTTTTTAAAGCGCGGCTTTAAGCGTGCATCCGTTGATGATCTTCCAGACGAAAGAAAAGAGATCTATAACTGGGATCGTAAATCAATGGTTCTCACCAAAGACCTATAAACATTCTTGGGTTTATAGTACTCATTTAGTAAAAACAGTATTTGAAAGGTATTACAGATGGCACGCATGGTTAAATGCATCAAACTCGATAAAGAAGCTGAAGGCATGGACTTTGCTCCACTGCCTGGCGATCTAGGTAAAAAGATTTGGAATCAAGTCTCTAAAGAGGCTTGGGCCGCTTGGTTAAAGCATCAAACGATGTTGATTAATGAGAATCGCCTCAATATGGCTGATCCCCGCGCTCGCCAATATCTTCTCAAGCAAGTTGAAAAATACTTCTTTGAAGGTGGTGCAGACATGGCCCAGGGCTACGTACCACCTGCTGAGTAAATATTTTTACTTATTCCTTGACGACTGATACTGAGGGGAATAGCATGAATTGGTAGTTAGTCAGCTCTTGTGACCAGCTACATTGGCGAAAGCCACTATACGTAAGCATATCTATATGCTTATTAGGCACTAGGAACTCAATCCCTTCCTACTGCCTTCGCCATGATCATCATGGTAAACAAACCCGATGGATCAGCTTGCTGCCCCGTCGGGTTTTTTAATTAAAAGGTAATCCTACTGACGCCTGATGTATTGCTAACCAGTAGGATGTCGGCCTTCTCTTTAGCAAAGAGACCAACCGTAATTACGCCAGCAATTTGATTAACTTGAGTCTCAAGCGCCCGTGGGTTGGTAATTTGCAGGCCAGCAACATCTAAAATCCAAGCTCCGTTATCTGTCAAAAAGGGCTCACTTGTAGTTTTACCTAAATCTGCTCGAGTTTTTTTAGCCATACGGAGACTGACCTTGCCACCAAGCTTTGCTAGCTCCTGAGTCACAATTCCTCTGGATACGGGAATAATCTCCACCGGCAAGGCAAAATTGCCCAGTACGGGAACCTGTTTAGAGGCATCGCAAATGCAGATAAACTGCTGAGCCATCGAGGCAATGATCTTTTCTCGGGTTAAGGCGCCGCCGCCGCCTTTAATCATATGTCCAGCAGGATCGATTTCATCGGCACCATCAACATAGGCAGGTAACTTATCCACCTCATTTGGATCCAAGACCTTAAACCCATGCTTTAAGAGCCGCTCAGTAGTGGCATTTGAGCTTGATACTGTTCCCAAGAAATGCCCTCTATGGGGTGCCAAGGCATCAATAAAGTAATTAGCCGTAGAACCGGTTCCAATTCCCAAAACTTGGCCAGCAGGTAACTTTAAGACCTCATCTCGCGCTGCCTCGCCCACCAATTGCTTAAGTTGATCTTGGTTCATGATCTTACGAAATACCCTTGTTTGTACTGGAACGATGTGATTGATACATCTATCATATG
>CANISN010000098.1 GCA_947470165.1 Burkholderiaceae bacterium
CAGTGCTTCCCTGGTATGTAGCCCATCAATCTATCAAAGATAAGTTACTTAAGCCTTTGCTGGAGGAATGGTCGCTACCTGCTCAAGAAATACACGCAGTATTTTCCTCACCAAAGCATGTTCCCACCAAAGTGAGTCAGTGTATTGATTGGCTACAAACCAAATTTAAAGGGGATTGGTGGAAAGAGCTTCCCACTAGCAAGTTGGAATAAAAAATCCACTTTTGAAAAGCTTAAAGCTTGGAATTTCGAAAAGATATTACTCAAGTGGGGCGAATGGAACCCCTTCTTAACATTCCACTGAAGAATAGCTCGTCATTATTTTTGCAATCTATCCACTGTTTTGCGAGCAATATCCTTCACCCAAGGCTGTTTACTCCAATGCTGTTGTGCAAAAGCATTGATTTGGTCCTTCATGGTTAAAGTTAGGCCAATCACATCTAAGCCCTCTAAAAACATTTGGTGATGCCTTGCTGACATGGGGAATGTAAATGCATGCTGCGGACTTTTGATATGACATTGCTCAATATCAATCTCTATTGCAACTGGAGCTCCAAGATCATCTGCCTCTTGCATGAGTGCCTGCACTTGATCTTCTGGCAGCGTGACTAATAGTAAGCCGTTACCCATCGCATTCGAATAGAAGATTTCTGCAAAACTTGAAGCAATAACCGCTTTAAAACCATACTGCTGCATTCCCCAGACTGCATGTTCGCGACTTGATCCGCAACCATAGTTTGAGCCAGCAATCAAAATATCAGTTGACGCATAAGCTGCCTGGTTTAAAAAGAACTCGGGCTTTGGTTTTCCAGATTCATCAAAACGTAAATCATAAAACAAGCCATCCTTTAGGCCTGATTTATCAATGCCACGTAAGAATTGCTTTGGCATCACTTGATCAGTATCAAAGTTGGCGACCCGAAGTACGGCCGCATGCCCATGAATATGAGATTGCTTAAGCATGACTCTCTCCTCCTAATTTCCGAGCATCCGTAATCATGCCAGTCACAGCTGCAGCTGCCGCCATTGCAGGACTCATTAAGTGAGTAATAGCTCCTCTTCCCTGACGACCTTCAAAATTACGATTGGTTGTTGAGGCACAACGAGTACCTGATACAAGCACATCATCATTCATAGCAAGGCACATAGAACATCCCGGCTTGCGCCATTCAAAACCAGCGGCGATCAATTTATCAGCGATGCCCTCTGACTCTGCCTGTGCTTTGACTGCGCCAGAGCCAGGTACTACCATCGCCCGAACTCCAGAGGCAACCCGTCTATCACCAATGGTGGCAATAACGTCCCGCAAATCCTCAATACGTCCATTAGTGCAAGAGCCAATGAATACATGTTGAATCGGTGTGCCCTCTAAAGTCTGACCATCAATAAGTTTGGTGTATCTCAAAGCCTGCTCAAGACTTAAACGATCTGCCGAATTCTGAATAGAAGCTTTGCTGGGGATGTGTGCATTTATTGCAATCGCTTGATCGGGACTAGTTCCCCAAGTCACAAAAGGTGCCATATCGTTGGCATCAAACACATACTCTTGATCAAACTGAGCATCTATATCGGAGTGTAAAGTGGCCCAATATTGCAAAGCATCTTTTTGCATATCACCAGTAATATCCGGAGCTCTCGCTAATATGTATTCCACAGCAGTGCTATCAGGGGCAATTAGGGCACCGCGTGCACCAGCCTCAACCGCCATATTGCAGATCGTGAAGCGCGCTTCTGTACTGAGGGCGGTGACTGCGGATCCACAAAACTCCACAACATAGCCAATCGCTCCTTTAGCGCTTATCTGACTAATAATATTGAGAATCAGATCTTTGGAGGTCGTACCTCTAGGCAGTATTCCATTGATCGTGATCCGCATATTTTTTGCCATGCGATATACCAAGGTCTGAGTCGCTAAAACATGCTCTACTTCTGAAGTACCAATTCCAAAACCTAGAACACCTAAGGCACCATAAGTAGTAGTGTGGCTATCACCGCAAATGACGACCATGCCCGGTCGAATCATGCCATGCTCTGGCGACACTACATGCTCAATACCTTGAAGTGCATCGTTGGTATCAAACAAGGGAATGTTGTGCTTAGTGCAATTCTTTTTAAGATTCGTTGCCTGCAATAGGGAGGCGGGATCTGCAATTCGTCTGGGCGTTTCGTTATGGGTAGGGATGATATGACTCACTACAGAAACATTCTGACCCGATACCAATACTCCACGACTCTTTTCCTCTAAACCAGAGAAGGCTTGAGGGCTGGTGTATTCATTCATCAAATGCAAGTCGCAGAAAAGCAATACATTTTCTTCATCTAATACCGCTACCGTATGCGCATCCACTAATTTTTGATACAGGGTTTTATTACTCATTATTGACTCTGACTTAAAAATGGGATGATCTTTTGAAGAAGGATTTCTGGTGCTTCCTCAGAAATATAGTGACCACAGGGAACAGGCTCACCAACCACATCCTTAGCAATTGCTTGCCACTCCTGAAGTGGTTTAAAGCATTGATGGATAACCCCCTCTTCACCCCAAAGCACCATGGTTGGCATTACTAATTTCTTACCAGCAGCAATGTCTTCACGATCATGAATCAAATCAATTCCTGCCGCTGCTCGGTAATCCTCGCACATACCATGAGCTGCTCCAGGTAAAGCGATACAGCGCATATATTCTGCTAAAGCCAATGGACCAAATGGCGTTAACCCTGCACTTCGTCTCCCCATCAAATCTCGGATGTAAGCTGCTGGGTCTGCCTCAATGAGGCGCTCAGGCATCGGTGACGGCTGAATCAAAAAGAACCAATGCCAGTAGGCTCTTGCAAATACATTATTTGCCTTCTCATACATTGCTAATGTTGGTGCAATATCAAGCATGATGAGTCGGCTGACCGAGTCAGCATGGTCCATAGCCAAACGATGGGCTACGCGCGCACCTCGATCATGTGCCAGGATGTCAAAGCGATCGAATCCGAGTTGCTTCATTACCTCTACCTGATCCTGTGCCATCACCCGCTTAGAATAATTACTGTGATCAGGAGTGCCTTGAGGCTTAGAAGAATCACCATAGCCACGCAAATCTGTCATCACCAAGGTGTGATGCTTCATTAACTCTGGAGCAACCTTATGCCAAATGGCACGGGTTTGAGGATGACCATGTAACAACAAGAGTGGAGAGCCAGATCCACCAACATGTCCAGCCACCTCAATACCATTAACCTCGAAGGTAAGAGACTCGAAATCTGCCAATAAAGTATTTATCGACATATCGTCTAATCCTTTCTGCTGGCCAAGTATTCAACGCCCTGGATTCCGTAGCTTTCTGTATGGACTTGATTACTCAATAGATGAAAGAGATCACCGGTCACATAGCAATGTTTAATATCATTAATGGTGATGTCGATTTGACCTTGTATTACCAAAGCCTTGACCTCAAAAGGGTGTGAGTGAGTATCTAAAAATCCATTAGCCTCTCGCGTGACTGGCACCGGAGTTGGAAAATTTTCCTGAGCTAGCATACTCAGAAATTCTGCTTGAGTCATTCAATCACCTTTTAATCAATTCACTACCTTCAATCAGTTTCGAGTAGAAATTAATCTGCCTCAATCTTGGCAGCTTTTACTACCGCAGCCCAACGCGTATTCTCACCTTTAATAAATTCTCCTAACTGCTTAGGATTCATATAAGTTGCCTCAGCACCCATCTCGATCGCTTTTTCTTTAAAGGCTGGCACAGCCATCACTTTAGCAATCTCATTTGTAAGTTGATTAATGATTGGAGCCGGAGTGTTGATGGGGGCAAACACCGCAAACCATGAAGTGGCATCTAATTTGGGTAACCCTGCCTCAGCTGCAGTCGGAACATCAGGCAAGCTTGGGATACGTTTTTTTCCTGTAGTTGCCAAGGCACGTAACTTACCCGTTTGAATATGTGAAATAAATGGTGGCGGAGTACCAAAAGTTAGATCAACCTGACCGCCCAATAAATCAGCTAATGCTGGTCCAGTTCCTTTGTAAGGTATGTGAGTCATTTTGATGCTAGCTTGCTGCTCAAGCATAGCTCCGGTGACATGCTGTAATGAGCCATTGCCAGAAGAGGCGTAATTTAATTTACCGGGACTCGCTTTTGCATAAGCAATGAGTTCAGCCATCGTCTTGAACGGCAAGTCTGCCCGAATGACCACAATTTGTGGCGCTGAAATCACATTGGCAACTGGCTGAAAATCTTTTAATTCCCAAGGTAACGGGTTCTTACTTACCAAGGGAGTAATGACATGATAGCCAGAATATTGAACTAGTAGGGTGTATCCATCAGGCTCTGATTTTTTAACGGCAGCAGCAGCTATAGCGCCAGAGGCGCCAGCTTTATTCTCAACAACAATAGTCTGCCCCAATGCTAGGCCTAGAGACTGAGCCAACACTCTGGCTGTAAAGTCTGTCGTTCCACCAGGGGCAGATGATGCGATAAAGGTAATCGACTTATTTGGATATTTCCCTGCATCTTGTGCATATCCAGCAACTCCTACCTGACTCAATAGAATCAGAATTAATACCTTGAGATTAATAAAGTATTTGTGCATAAGTCTAATCCTCAAATGAAGTGAGTTGATTAACGTAATTCGGCTACATAGGCTGGGACTGCATGCAATTCGCAGGTACTGCCAGCCTTGGCAACCTGACCTGGCACGGGATGCCCAACGATCAATGGTAGTTCACGAGCCAATTCTATTAATTTGGGAATGTTTATCCCCGTGTCATACCCCATGGCATCAAGCATATAAATGGCATCCTCACTTGAGATGTTACCGCTAGCGCCAGGTGCATAAGGACAACCACCTAAACCACCTAGCGAGCCGTCAAATCGGATGATGCCAGATTGAACTGCCGCAAGCACGTTCGCAAGACCCATTCCCCGTGTATTGTGGAAATGAAAGGTCAGCTCCAAATCAGAAAACTGCTTTTGTAAGTCATGTGCCATTCTTGCAACCTGCGCAGGATTAGCCATACCAGTGGTGTCACAAATCGTTACTCCGCGTACACCCAAATCTACAAAGCGTCCTACAAATCCTTCAACTACGGATTGAGGAACATCACCTTCCATAGGGCAACCAAAAGCTGTTGATAAAGAAATATTGATTGGCATTCTTCCATCTACGTAGCGAATGACTTCTGCTAAACCAGTAAAACTTTTCTCACGAGTCATGCGAAGATTGGCTAGGTTATGAGTCTCAGAAGTGGACATGACTAAATTAAATTCATCAGCGCGGGATTCAAAGGCACGCTCTGCCCCACGCAAATTAGGCACTAATACTGTGTACTCAACACCAGGAACCCGCTGAATTCTACCCATGACCTCTTCAGCATCCCGCAACATCGGAATCGCCTTAGGTGATGTAAAAGAAGTGACTTCAATTTTGGCAAAGCCGCATTGACTCAACTCATCAAGTAGTTTGATCTTGTCATCTGTTGGAATAAAGTTTGGCTCAATCTGAAAGCCATCCCTAGTAACAACGTCATTGAAATAAATTCGAGTCATATTATTCAGTCACTGGATTAATTGAATATATTATTGAGTAAAAGCGATACCGCGTGCTTTTAAGGAGGCTACCTGATCATCCGATAAGCCAATATCATGCAGGATGGCATCTGTATTCTCACCGATATCAGGAGCGAGGGATTTAATTGATCCTGGTGTACGAGAAAGCTTCGGAATCACTCCTGGAACATCTAGGGTGGTCCCATCTCGCATCTGAATGGTTTCAATATTGCCGCGGGCTTTGTAATGGATATCACTAGCAATATCAGCAACGGTATAAATCTTTCCAGCAGGTACTGCTACAGCATCTAATAATTGCAGGGCCTGATCGGTCGTCATTGTTTTAGCCCACTGACCGATAGCTTGGTCCAGCTCAGCTACACGAGCTACCCTGCCATCGTTATTCTCGAGCGCAGGGTCATTACCTAAATCATCTCGCCCAATCATACCCATCAAGCGCTTAAATATACTGTCGCCATTACCTGCAACCAAAACATAACCGCCATCCGCACAAAGGTAAGCATTGCTCGGGGCGATGCCTGGTAATGCACTGCCGCCAGCCTGCCTCACCTCACTAAAAGCACTGTATTCAGGAAGCAAACTTTCCATGCAATTAAATACCGCCTCATATAAAGCGATATCAATTACCTGGCCTTTGCCACTCAGGTGACGCTCTTGCAGCGCTAATAAAACTCCAATCACACCATGTAAGGAGGCCAAGGTATCACCGATACTCACACCTACTCGAACTGGCACTCTGCCTGGTTCCGCAGTTAAATGCCGTAGGCCACCCATAGCCTCAGCCACCACTCCAAAACCTGGCTTATCTCGATAAGGTCCAGTCTGACCATAACCACTAATTCTTAAGACAATCAGTTTGGGATTTAGTTCTAGCAAGCGCTCTGGATCGAGCCCCCATCCTTCTAGAGTTCCAGGGCGAAAATTTTCAATCAAGA
>CANISN010000099.1 GCA_947470165.1 Burkholderiaceae bacterium
AATGACAGGTATAGGTAGTGCGCCCTCAATAGCCAGCCAAGCACCAGCTAGTAGCATTGATTACAGCCAGTATGATTTGCCACGCGTTTTTCGTAGTTCGCGTGCAGCTACACCAGCCCCTACACTGGGCGCTGATAGCTCTCCACAGGCAAAAACTATGCTGGATAAAGGGGCTGATTATTACGAGATTCCAGCCTTTTTACGTAAACAAGCAGACTAAGCAACTGCTCAATACAATAGACTTTGGAATGCCAGCATAGCGCCCCTCCGGACGACGAATCCTGCGCTAGCGCTGGCATACTCACTACAACTATTGAATTGGAGATCTTATGATTGCAGTCGGACAAAAATTACCAAACGCCACTCTCTATGAGTTTTTAGATGAAGCAACTGAAGGCTGTGCTATTGGACCTAATGCATTTGAGGTTGAAAAGCTGACTGCTGGTAAAAAAATAGTGATCTTTGCATTGCCAGGTGCGTTTACACCAACCTGCTCTGCAAAGCATGTACCTAGTTACGTCGAGCACTTTGATGCGATTAAAGCAAAAGGCGTTGACGAGATTTGGTGTGTTTCCGTAAATGATCCATTTGTAATGGGTGCTTGGGGACGCGATCAAAAAGTGGGTAATAAGATTCGCATGATGGGCGATGGCAGTGCCGAATTTACTAAGAAACTTGGCCTAGAGTTAGATTTGACTGCTCGTGGTTTCGGTGTTCGGTCGGACCGTTATGCCATGATTGTAGAAGATGGTGTTGTAACTACCTTAGATCGTGAAGCTCCCGGTAAGTTTGAAGTCAGTGATGCCGCTTCAGTGCTGAAGAAGTTATAAAAAATTATTCCTGAATTTAGATGAGACCATGATGAAGCAACGCACAATCGCCACTCCGATTAAAACCGTGGGGATTGGCTTGCACTCTGGGCGCAAGGTGACCTTATGCATTAAGCCTGCGCCAGTAAATTCAGGAATCTTATTTGTGCGTGTGGATACGCCGGAGCAATCCGTTGTTCCGGCTTCTGTCTTAGCTGTATGCGATACCCGTCTTGCCTCAGTGATCCAAAAAGATGGGATACGTGTTTCAACTGTGGAGCATTTACTATCTGCTTGTGCTGGTTTGGGACTTGATAACTTGCTCATCGAGTTGGATGGTGAAGAAGTTCCTATCATGGATGGTAGCGCCGCTTCATTCTTGTTCCTCATGGAGTCGGCTGGTGTTGCCGAGCAAGAGGCACAGCGGCAATTTGTGGTGATTAAAAAACAGATTGAAGTGCGAGAAGGTGACAAGCTTGCACGATTAGAGCCATTCTTTGGTTATAAGTTGGATTTCACAATCGACTTCAAGCATCCGGCAGTTGATAAGACTGGCCAGCGTTTCATTGTGGACTTTGCTGAACACGCCTACCGAAGTGAAATTGGTCGTGCGCGCACTTTTGGTTTTGCCCACGAGGTTGAGGCATTGAGAGAGATGGGTTTAGCGCGTGGTGGAAGTTTGGATAATGCGATTGTGCTTGATGAGCACCGCATCTTAAATAACGAAGAGCTGCGTTATGAGGATGAGTTTGTTCGGCATAAGATTTTGGATGCTATTGGGGATCTCTATTTAGTTGGACATCCTATTATTGGGTCATATGTTGCTGAAAAATCTGGCCATGCTCTCAATAACGCGCTTTTGCGCAAACTCTTGGAAGATCCTAGCTCTTACGAGATTAGTACTTTTCCAGAAAATAAGGCGCCTGCTGCCTATTCCAAAGAGAGTCAACCTCTCTTTTTCTAAAGCTTTCTACAGAAAGTTTTTTGATTTTATTTGGGTTTGTTTTGTAACAAGCGCTCAACTGCCTTGCGTAAGTCAGAATCTGGAGCTAATTTCTGGACTAAGGACTCCCAAGATGCTCTAGCTGCCGCATTAAATCCTTTTGGCTTTTGTACTATTTGTGGCCCCTCTCTGGGCTTAATTTCCCAGTTAAGTGGTGTGGGTTTTAGGCGCACTTTAATGCTTGAGCAAAATACTCCTTTTTTAGCTAACTCATTGATTAAGCTGGGTAAAATTTGCTGAAGACGAGTAGCAATGCTAGCCCCACTTACCAATAAAAACAGTTCAGTTTGACTGCCAGAACGCCATCCAGCTTCAATTTTGGAGGCTAGACCTTCCAAATCAAGCTCAGAAAGGGCTGCTTTCAGAGCAATTTTAAGTTTGGCTAGATCTTCGGTTTTTACCAAAATTCTGCCTAAACCCTCTGAATCGCGTAAGTAGTCAAGCCACTCATGGGCGGCTTTCTTACGATTTGGCTTGGGGGCAAAGTTCATATAAAAAGAGGGTGCGGGTGATAAACTCAAGGTCTTAATTTACTTCAATATCCCATGGTAATCGGTCTTCTTAAAACCCTGGTCGGCAGTCGTAACGATCGCCTCTTAAAACAGTATCGCAAAGTAGTTGCCAAAGTTAGCGCTTTCGAGCCTAACCTGCAAGCTTTGGATGATGGCGCACTGCAAGCAAAAACTGCCGAGTTCAAATCCCGTTTGGCTGCAGGTGAATCGCTCGATGATATTGCCCCAGAAGCATTTGCTGTAGTCCGTGAGGCTAGCTCACGAGTGATGAAGATGCGCCATTTTGATGCGCAGTTGATGGGTGGTCTGGCCTTGCATCAGGGCAAGATTGCTGAAATGGGTACGGGTGAAGGTAAAACCTTAACCGCAACACTCCCAGTCTATTTAAATGCTCTGAGCGGTAAAGGTGTTCATGTCATTACCGTAAATGATTACTTAGCACAACGTGACGCCGAGTGGATGGCAACACTTTATAACTTCTTGGGTATGAAGGTTGGTGTGAATCTATCGCAGATGGACCACACAACTAAACAAGCGGCTTATGCCGCTGATATTACCTATGGAACTAATAATGAATTTGGTTTCGATTATTTGCGCGACAACATGGTTCAAGATTTGGGTCAGCGTGTACAGCGTGGATTAGCTTATGCAATTGTTGATGAGGTGGATTCCATCTTGATTGATGAGGCACGTACCCCATTAATTATTTCTGGCCAGGCCGAAGATCATACCGACCTCTATATCAAAATCAACGCATTGCCTGCTTATTTAGAGCGTCAAATCGGTGAAGAAAAGGCCGATGGCACTGGTGTTGAAAAGCCAGGCGATTACTGGGTTGATGAAAAATCACAGCAAGTATATTTAACGGAACGTGGACATGATAAAGCTGAGACAGTCCTAGTTGAGCTTGGCGCCTTAAATGATGGCGATTCTCTCTATGCCCCACAAAATATTACTTTGATGCACCACGTGTATGCAGCATTACGCGCCCACACTCTATACAGCCGCGATCAACAATATGTAGTGCAAAACAATGAGGTCATCATTGTTGACGAGTTTACGGGACGATTAATGCAGGGACGTCGTTGGTCAGATGGTTTGCATCAAGCGGTTGAGGCTAAAGAAGGTGTGCAGATTCAGAATGAGAATCAGACCTTAGCAACGATTACCTTCCAAAACTACTTCCGTATGTACGGCAAATTGGCTGGTATGACCGGAACTGCCGATACTGAAGCATATGAGTTTAAAGAAATTTATAGTCTTGAGACTGTAGTCATTCCTCCAAACCGTATTAGCCAAAGAAAAGATCGTCAAGATCAGATCTATAAGACTTCACGCGAGCGTTACGATGCGGTTATCAAGGATATCGAAGATTGCTATACGCGCGGTCAGCCGGTACTGGTTGGTACAACCTCTATTGAAAACTCAGAGTTAATCGCTGGCTTACTAGATAAGCGTCAACTACCCCATCAAGTCTTGAATGCAAAACAGCACGCCCGAGAAGCAGAGATTATTGCTCAGGCTGGCAGGCCAAAGATGATCACCATTGCCACCAATATGGCTGGTCGTGGAACGGACATCGTATTAGGTGGCAACGTTGGTAAACAATCTTCTTTGATTGAAGCCGATGCTGCTCTTTCAGGTAATAATAAATCTAGCAAGATTAAAACTTTGCAAGATGAGTGGCAAAGTTTGCATGATCAAGTCTTAGCTGCGGGTGGTTTGCATATTATTGGTACGGAGCGTCACGAAAGTCGCCGAATCGATAATCAGCTGCGTGGTCGTGCAGGTCGTCAAGGCGATCCAGGGTCTTCTCGTTTTTATCTTTCTTTGGATGACTCACTCCTGCGTATTTTTGCTGGAGATCGTCTGCGTGCAGTCATGGATCGCCTCAAAATGCCAGATGGCGAGCCGATTGAAGCGGGTATGGTAACCCGTTCTATTGAGTCTGCGCAGCGTAAGGTTGAGGGTCGCAACTTTGATATTCGTAAGCAGTTATTGGAGTATGACGATGTTGCCAATGACCAGCGTAAAGAAACCTACCGTTTAAGAAACGAAGTTTTAGAAAGTGCTGATGTTGGAGAATTGATTGCCAATCTGCGTGAGGATGTCTTACATAGTATTTGCGCCTTGTATGTGCCTCGTGAATCTATGGAAGAGCAGTGGGACTTGGTAGGGCTTGAGAATGCATTGGCTAGTGATTGGGGCTTAACTATTGACCTGAAAAATTGGGTTGAAAGTGCCGCATCGATGGATGATGAGCAGATTGTTGAGCGCGTATTAGCGGTATCAAAAGAGATCTACGATGCTAAGGTAGAGCTCTCTGGCCGCACCTCATTTGCTGGGTTTGAGCGCTCCGTTTTACTTTACAGTTTAGACACCCATTGGCGTGAGCATTTGGCAGCTTTAGATCATTTGCGTCAAGGTATCCATTTGCGTGGCTATGCCCAAAAAGATCCAAAACAAGAATATCGTCGCGAGGCATTCGAGTTATATGGCGAGCTGCTGAATGTCATTAAGAATGATGTCGTGAAAAGTATCATGACTGTACAGATTCGAAGTGCGAGTGAATTGGACGAAGCTTCTGAATCGATAAACGAAGGTTTGGCAAAACTCTCTGATATTCAGTACAAGCATGCAGATGTTGATCTTGATGTGGCCAGTTCAACTAGCGATCGAGGTGCAGTAGTTGAAATTACTCCTGCCCCATTACGTACTGGACCAAAAGTGGGCCGTAATGATCCCTGCACCTGCGGTAGTGGCAAGAAGTATAAGAACTGCTGCGGCGCACTAAGTTAATTTCAATTCGCTTGTAAAAGGAGCTCCCAGATTGGGCAGCTCTGCAAGGCCTCATCTACAATTGTCAGAACATGACAGTAAACCTACCTCTCCCCCAAAAAGACCAACTGAAGCCTGTTAAAGGTTTTGAGATGGGCATCTCTGAAGCTGGCATTAAAAAGGCTAATCGCAAAGACCTTCTAGTGATGACTTTGGTGCCCGGATCCCAAGTGGCAGGTGTCTTTACCTTAAATCGCTTCTGTGCTGCTCCGGTTCAGGTTTGCCGAGAGCATTTAGCCCAGGCTAGCGCTAAAAGTGAAATTCGTGCTTTAGTAGTCAATACTGGGAATGCGAATGCGGGGACTGGCAAGCAGGGTATGAAAGACGCCTTAGCTACTTGTGCTGCACTTGCGAAAGAGTTGAAGTTGAACCCTGAGCAGATACTACCTTTTTCTACAGGCGTGATTCTGGAACCGCTACCAATTGACAAATTGATTTCTGGATTGCCTAAAGCAATATCCAATTTAAGTGAAGACAATTGGTTCGATGCTGCAGAAGCTATTATGACG
Source organism: Burkholderiaceae bacterium (assembly GCA_947470165.1). Classification (GTDB taxonomy): domain Bacteria; phylum Pseudomonadota; class Gammaproteobacteria; order Burkholderiales; family Burkholderiaceae; genus Polynucleobacter. Next base: position 5,672 of record CANISN010000099.1, read on the forward strand.
ACCGATACGCAGCCTAAGGCTGCCTCCACGACGGTAGACGTTCCAGGAGGTCTCGTTCATATCACGGGAATCTGCAAAGGCGCTGGAATGATTCATCCAAATATGGCAACGATGCTAGGCTTTATTGCAACGGATGCGGGTTTTGCGCCGAGCCTATTAACTACATTGACTCGTGAGATTGCCAATCTTTCTTTTAACGCTATTACGATTGATGGTGATACTTCAACCAATGATTCATTCATGATTATGGCAACTGGCCAGTCATCGGTTCAGATTCAATCTGCTGATGATCCTAGTTATAGCCCAGTTCGGGCGGCCTTAATTGACCTTGCTCGCAAGCTAGCTCAAATGATTGTCAGAGATGGTGAGGGCGCTACTAAATTTATTACGATTGACGTACATGGCGGTAAGACGGAGGCAGAGTGCCGCTTAGTAGCTGAGGCAGTAGCCCATTCTCCTTTAGTAAAAACAGCTTTCTTTGCGAGCGACCCCAACTTAGGTCGCATCCTTGCTGCGATTGGTTATGCCGGCATCACCGATCTCGATGTAAATCAAGTGCAAATGTGGCCTGGTGATGTATGGGTGGCTAAGAATGGTGGCCGCAATCCAGATTATCAAGAGGCTGATGGCCAAAAAATAATGCAGGCAGAAGAAATCACAGTGAAGATTAATTTGGGTCGCGGATCAGCGCAGCAGACTATGTGGACTTGTGACTTATCACATGACTACGTTTCCATTAACGCTGATTA
>CANISN010000100.1 GCA_947470165.1 Burkholderiaceae bacterium
CCTAGAGATCCTTATTTAAAGGATGGAGGGCGCTATCGCTTCCGACGTCATGCTAGTTATGAGATTAAGGGCGACTTACTGACAATGGCTCCGCATCGTGCGCATTGGCAATCAGTCGATTACAACGCCTTGCATGGCGGTATTGAGCGATGGTTTGAACCCTCACAAACTCAGCTAACCAGTAACCCTGCTTGGCAATCTCTTTTGCTGGGATTGGCACATATGCTTAATGGCGTCAAACCTGTAACTACTTGGTTTGTTGAAGCACATCAATTTCGGATTGATACAACTGATGGTATTGGGCGACCAACACCAGAGGGAGCGCATCGTGACGGCGTTGATTTTGTAGCTGTCTTTTTGCTGAATCGGGTTGGTATTAAGGGTGGAGAGACTCGTATCTTTGATGCAGGAGGTTCCGCAGGCTTACGATTTACCTTATCTCAGCCTTGGTCTTTATTGCTCATGAATGATGCAAGAATGATTCATGAATCTACCCCTATACAGCCGATAGGACCTCACGGCTACAGAGATACCTTGGTACTCACTTTCCGCTCCAATGGCTTTCAGGATTCACCTAATCGCAGTCAGCAGTAAGCCTCTTCACGCCAATGAGCGGAGTAGAATGGCTTATCTTTTAGTAAGCCCCTATGCGTTTTAAGCCGACTAGTTACACACCCCTCATGCTCATGGCGCAAACTTGTGCGTTACTGGGTTTTGCTTGTTATGCCGTGGTATTAACGACATTGCAAGATGAGTGGCATCTCAGTAATTTACAGTCAGGCTTAATCGCTAGCACATTTTTCCTCGGCTATATGCTGATGGTTCCTTTGGCAACCGCATTAACGGATCGCCTTGATGCCAAAAAAGTCTATTTAGTTGGTGGGCTCTCGGCTACTTTCGGTTTACTGGGAATGAGTCTTTTTGCTTATAACTTCTGGACTGCATTGGTATTCATGGCTCTTAACGGGGCAGGATTAGCGGGTACCTATATGCCCGGTCTCAAGATTCTTTCTGATCGAATCAAAACCGGTGAACTCACAAGGCATATTGCTTTCTACACCGCCTTTTTTGGAATTGGTACAGGTTTTTCTTATTTATGCTCGGGATGGATATTACATGCGCTAAGCTGGCGATATGTTTTTGGATTTATCGCTTTAGGCCCACTCACCGCCTTCTTGATTGTGCTTCTGTTTATTCCTGCGCTTACTCATGAGAAATGGCATGGTCCGATTCAGATTCGATTACGCGATATTTTTCCAGTGGATAAATGGCGTTTAGTGTTGGAAGATAAAACGGCATCTGGATTTATTTTCGGTTACACAGCTCACTCTCTTGAGTTGTTCGCATCACGTAGTTGGATCGTTGCTTTTTTTGGCTTTTGCGCGATTGCTTCAGGTGAATCATTTTTAATAACTGCTACTACGCTAGCTGGCGTTATTAATTTCTTTGGCGTTCCCTCATCTATTATCGGAAATGAGATTGCTTTAAAAATTGGTCGTCAAAAATGGATTTGTTTTGTCATGCTCTCTAGTGCAGTATTTGGAGTTGCACTGGCTTTATCGACAGGACAGTCTTGGTGGTTAATTATTGCTTTGGCAGTAGGGCATACAATTTTCATCATGGCTGATTCAGCTACTTTAACCGCTGGTTTGGTTTTGAGCGCCCAAGAGAATATTAAGGGTGCTGCGATGGGGCTTCATTCCTTAATGGGTTTTGGAGGTGGCTTACTAGGCCCTGCAATTTTTGGTTTTATTCTCGACTTAACAGGTTCACGTGCGTCTCAAATTTCGTGGGTTTGGGCTTATGCTGCTGTAGTTATCTGGGGTGTCTTCTTTGTAATTTACGAGCGCCGCAGTGGTTGGTTGAGCAAGCCTCTAGAGCGTAACTAATAACCATCGATGAACTCTAGTTCAGCAAATAATAGCTGCTATCACTGCGGTAGTTTTATCCTTCCTGATGATTCTTATCAGCTTATGCTGGGAACTAGTCCTAAGAAATTTTGTTGTGCTGGCTGCATGGCAGTCGCACAAATGATTCATGGTGAGGGGCTTGAAGTATTTTATGCACGTCGGGCACAATCAAGCGATAAACCTGCTACTTATCTTGCGTCTAATAGCATTCCGAATAGTCTTATGCCCTATGATGATCCCTCGTTATTGGGACGCTATACACGTCCTAGCGGTGAATCGGGAAACCTAGAGACCACTTTACGGCTTGAGAAGATTCGTTGTGCAGCTTGTGTTTGGTTGTGTGAGCAGCACTTAAGCCGCATATCTGGTGTTAAAGATGTACAAATCAACTATGTGAGCCAAAAAGCAAACGTAAAATTTTCACCGGAGCAAACAAGCTTGGCACGCCTACTCTTTGAGGTGGAGAGAATTGGTTATGAAGCATGGCCTTTCGAGCCCTCTTTATCTATTGAGAAATCAAAAAAAGAGCGCCACCAACTACTGACGAGACTTGGTGTTGCGATGTTGGGGATGATGCAAGTCATGATGTACGCCTGGCCATCCTACACGAGTGATAGCGATATTACTGCTGAGTATGACTTGCTCTTGGGGTGGGCAAGTTGGATTTTGACTGCACCTGTAATAGTGTATTCAGCTGGACCGATATTTAAAGCGGCATGGCGAAGTATTCGCTCATTTCATCAGACACATCTATTGGGAATGGATGTACCGATAGCTTTGGCATTAGCTCTTGCATTCTTTGCCGGTACGGTAAATTTATTGACAGGTGTAGGGCAAGGTTACTTTGACTCTATCACCATGTTTATTGCATTTATTTTGGCAGCGCGCTATGTAGAGTTGCTTGCAAGGCAAGACGCGCAGGGTGGTGCTGAAGCTTTAGCAAAGCAATTACCTGCAATCTGTGAGCGCGTACCAAATTATCCAACGTCACAATATGTAGAAATTGTTCCAGTAGTTAATTGCAATCTAAGAGAGGTCCTGCGGATATCACCTGGCGATGTAGTTCCAGCTGATGGTGTCTTGATTGAATACGAGAGTGCTCTCGATGAATCATTACTGACCGGGGAATCACGACCGGTTAATAAGAAAATTGGTGATCGAGTTTATGCGGGTACTCACAATATCTTAAACCCCTTTCTCATGAGAGTTGATGCGCTTGGTCAAGCTACTCGCATCGCCGGTATTGCCTCTTTACTCGATCAAGCATTGCAAGCTAAACCTCTCATGGTAAGTCTTGCCGAAAAGTGGGCGGGATATTTTGTGGGTCTCTTGTTATTAAGTGCTTTTGTATCTTCAGCTATTTGGATGTATGTTGATTCAAGTAAAGCATGGATGGTGTTAGTTTCTGTATTAGTTGTCAGTTGTCCGTGTGCCCTATCTCTTGCAGTGCCGACAGCAATGGCAGCGGCCCAAGGGGCGGTAACCAAATTAGGCTTACTCATTGTGCGTGGTCATGTCTTGGAAGTTTTAGTCAAAGCTACGGACCTAGTAATAGATAAAACAGGAACTCTCACGATGGGTCAGCCAGAATTGAAAGAAGTGCTCATTGCACGCACTGAATTCTCTCGAGCAGATGTACTCAGAATTGCTGCTTCAATGGAGGCGGGACAGAAACATCCTCTAGCATTATCTCTATTGCGCGCTGCTGAGGATGACAGTATTCCACTCACCACCCTATCGGAGCCTATTACCAATCAACTAGGTAAGGGACTTAGCTCCGGAGTATATCGACTAGGAAGTGCCGCTTGGGTGGGTACTGAGCAGATTACGCAAAAAGGCCAGTATGGGCAAGTACATCTTGCAGATGAAAAAGGCTTGATTGCGAGCTTTATTTTTTTAGACACTCCAAGAGAGGGGTTTGAGCAATTATTAGCTGCTGCTAAATTTAGAAAGATCAAAGTGCATCTAGTTTCTGGTGACGACCCAGTTACGGTTGCTTGGTGGGCTCAAGAGCTTGGCATTGATAGTTTCCAAGGTGGCTGCTCCCCGGAAGATAAGTACCACTTCATTGAGTGCTTACAAAAAGATGGTCATTTTGTTTGGGCTATTGGTGACGGCATTAATGACGCTCCTTTGTTGGCAGGGGCAGATGTCTCGATTGCGGTGGGAGCGGGCGCACCTCTCGCAACAGCAGGTGCAGATGCGATTTTGACGGCGAGTTCATTGGCGCCTTTGGCTAAAACATTGCTCTTAGCTGACAAGACTCAGTTAATTATTAAAGAAAACTTGATTTGGGCGCTGGTCTATAACCTCTTGGCTATCCCAGTGGCAATGATGGGCTGGGTCAATCCTTGGATTGCAGGGATCGGGATGTCTTTATCATCACTGGCGGTCACATTAAATGCCTGGCGTCTCAGAAAGGCCTAGACTAGGAAAATGGAAAGCCTTTTTCTATTAATTCCTATCTCACTACTCTTAATTGGTCTTCTGGCTTGGATTTTCTATTGGTCTGTTAAGGCAGGTCAGTTTGATGATTTAGAGGGGCCCGGGGAGGCGATTTTGATGGACGACGATACGCCAAAATCTAGTAATACTAGCGGAGACTCTCTAACGTAGTTCTTTGCTCCAAGAATGTGGAGATGAAGAGCTAATTCCATAGCGTAAATGCACACATCCTTTTTGATCTAGATCAAAACGACTCATTAGGCTTACTTTGATAATAGTTTCAGTCTATTTAGATTCTGTCGCTGTTTGGTCACAAAAAAGGAGAAACCATGGGACTTACCGTGGGGAGCAATCAAGATACCTTCAATTACAAGGTTGTCAGTCAATTTGCTATTGTTACTGTACTTTGGGGAATTGTGGGCATGCTAGTGGGGGTCATCCTTGCTGCACAGCTCATCTGGCCTGAAATTACTTTCAATATTCCTTGGCTAAGCTATGGTCGTTTACGACCTTTGCATACCAATGCCGTGATTTTTGCCTTTGGTGGTTCAGCACTATTTGCAACGTCTTACTACATCGTGCAGCGCACCTGTCAGGCAAGACTCTTTTGTGATAAGTTAGCTGCTTTTACTTTCTGGGGTTGGCAAGCTGTCATTGTTTTAGCGGCCGTAACATTGCCGCTTGGTATTAGCACCTCTAAAGAGTATGCAGAACTTGAGTGGCCAATTGATATCTTAATCACCTTGGTGTGGGTGGCTTACGCAGTAGTGTTTTTTGGCACCATCATGAAACGTAAAACAAAGCATATTTATGTTTCCAACTGGTTCTTCGGTGCTTATATTCTCACCATTGCCATTCTGCACATCTTCAATAACTTGGAGATGCCAGCAAGCTTATGGAAATCTTACTCAGCTTATGCTGGTGTGCAAGACGCAATGGTGCAGTGGTGGTACGGCCATAATGCAGTCGGCTTCTTTTTAACCACCAGCTTCTTAGGCATGATGTACTACTTCATTCCTAAGCAAGCGGAGCGTCCGATCTACTCATATCGCTTGTCAATTGTCCACTTCTGGGCTTTAAATTTCACGTATATGTGGGCAGGCCCGCATCACCTACAACACACTTCATTGCCTGATTGGACTCAATCATTGGGTATGGTGTTCTCTTTGATTCTGTTAGCTCCATCATGGGGCGGCATGATTAACGGCATTATGACTTTATCAGGCGCTTGGCATAAGCTACGTAGCGACCCAATCCTGAAATTTTTGGTAGTGGCATTGTCCTTCTACGGTATGTCTACCTTTGAAGGCTCAATGATGTCTATTAAGACTGTGAATAGCTTGTCGCATTACACGGACTGGACTATTGGGCACGTTCACTCAGGCGCCCTTGGTTGGGTTGCCATGATCACTATTGGATCTTTGTATTATCTGATACCCCGCTTAGTAGGGCAGAAAGAGATGTTCAGCACACGTTTAATCGAAGTGCATTTCTGGATCGCAACGATTGGAGTAGTGATTTATATTGCTGCCATGTGGATTGCCGGTGTTATGCAAGGTTTGATGTGGAGGGCTTTCGAGTCAGACGGTACATTGACATACAGCTTTGTTGAGTCTGTTAAAGCAACCTATCCTTTCTATGTAATTCGTTTAGTGGGTGGCCTTTGCTACTTAAGTGGCATGTTCTTGATGGCATATAACGTTTATAAAACAGTCATTGGTAAAACATTTGTGAATGCGCCAATCCCACAAACATCTATAGCTACTCACTAAGGAGAAGAAAATGTCTAATGAAAATAAGTTCTTCTCCCATGGAACGATTGAAAAGAATGTTGGCTGGTTAATTATTGCCACGATCGTAGTGGTTTCTATTGCTGGATTAGTTCAAATTGTTCCATTGTTTTTTCAGCACACCACTACTGAGCCAAGCCCGGGAGTAGTTCCATATACGGCATTGCGTTTGGCTGGTCGCGATATTTACCAGCGCGAAGGTTGCGTTGGTTGTCATTCTCAACAGATCCGTACATTACGATCAGAGGTTGAGC
>CANISN010000101.1 GCA_947470165.1 Burkholderiaceae bacterium
ACTTGAATTAATTGAGAAATCTACAGAGCAACTACTTAAAGAAATCTTAGCTTGGGCAGAACCGCGCCTCCTACTTGGCTCGGTTTTGATTTACTCTTCCGCAAGTCCTGAGCAGGTTAAAGAAGTGCAATTACAGCTTGGAGTTCAAGCTTCTGGCAGTGCTATAGAGAATCTTTTAGGATTGGTTGCTCAGGGTCTTGTTGATCTTGGGGTGGGGCAGTTATTAGTTGCTGGCGGAGAAACCTCCGGCGCATGTGTGCAAGTCTTAGGCATTGATCAAATGCAGATAGGTCAGCAAATCGATCCAGGTGTACCCTGGTGCTATGCGTTGGCTCGGAATAAACCTCTGCATCTTGCGTTAAAGTCTGGAAACTTTGGAGCGCTCGATTTTTTTGTAAATGCGTTCTCAAAACTGTGAGAAAAAAATGATTGAACAATTAGCAAGAGAAGAGATTTGTAGAGTAGGCAAAAGTTTGTTTGACAGATCCTATGTGCATGCTACTGCAGGAAATATTAGCATTCGGATTAAAGATGGTTTTTTAATTACTCCTACAGATGCCTGCCTTGGATTTCTGGATCCTGCCCGATTGGCTAAGGTTGATATTCATGGACACCAAATTAGTGGAGATAAAGCTAGTAAGACAATGGCTTTGCATTCTGCTATATATCAAAAGGCAGGGAGATTCGATGCGGATATCTCCTGCATCATTCATACTCACAGTACTCACTGTGTAGCCTTGACGCTTGAATCCAATCTTGCTACTGGCGATGGCACATATTCCGAATTATTGCCCGCAATCACACCATATTTTGTAATGAAGGTGGGGCATGTACCAATTATTCCTTATGCTAGTCCTGGCTCTGCAAAAACTATTGAAGTAGTAGGGCGAGCAATAGATGCTTACGGAGATCTTGGAACGCCTCTGCGCGCTTGCATGCTCTCGCGTCTGGGGCCGTATGTATGGAATGGCTCACCTACCTCTGCAATGGCTACCCTTGAGGAGCTTGAAGAAACAGCAAAATTGTTTTATCTTAAGAGCGCTCCAATAGCCCCACTGATGGATGCTCAGTTAGATGAATTGCGGACCGCATTTGCAGTCCGCTGGTAATTGACTGAAGCTAGATTGATTTAATCTAATTCAATTTTGGCGTAATCAACCACCTTTTTCCATCTTTGTGCATCAGCCTTGATGAATTCGGTGGATTTTATCGTATTCATAAAATCTACTGTAGCCCCAAGTTTGGAGAGTGAGTCAGCTACTTCTTTCTGAGATACAGTTTTTTGAATACTGTTTTGTAATTTCAAAGCAATATCTACTGGCAGGCCTTTGGGTGCCGCAACCCCAAAATAAGCTGATACCTGAAAGTTGGGGAATCCTGCTTCTTGCATTGTTGGCACTTGGGGAAGTGCAGGATTTCTAGTGGTGCTGGTCACAGCAAGCGCCTTCAATTTACCGCTCTTGATCAATCCAAGGGCTGGCGGCAGGTTATCAAACATAAAGTCTATGTCTTTAGACACCAGTGCCACATTTGCTAAAGGCGAACCTCTATATGGAATATGAACCACATAGATACCAGCTTGACTTTTGAGCATCTCCGCACTCAGGTTAAGTGAGGTGCCATTACCATTTGAGCCGTAATTCATTTTGCCTGGATGCTCTTTTGCACGCTTTACTAGCTCAGCTACTGAATTAATTCCAGAGTCTGGATTTACTAGAAGCACATTAGGAAGCTGCCCAAAAATTGCAATCGGCTCAATGTTGCTTGGATTGTAAGGAAGGTTTTTATAGAGCGCTGGACTGATTGAGAGTGGCGGTGACGCCATCAATAGTGTATATCCATCTGGATTTGATTTTGCAACTTCAGCTGCACCCAGATTACCCCCGGCACCAGGTTTATTTTCAATAACAATGGCCTGTCCTAGGTCCGCTGAAAGCGCTGGGGTAATGAGACGAGCAACGTTATCGATTAGACCTCCCGGTGGAAAAGGAACCACTAACTTGATGGGCTTATTTGGATAGGGAGTTTGTGCAAACCCAATTGCCGAGCTAGCTAGCAAAAGAAAAACTGCACATTTTTTTAATATCGACATCAAGTGATTTTTCATAAAAAAGCTCAATTATTTAGGTAAAAAAAGTAAGTAAACTTGCAAAGTAAAGACTAGCACGAAGTGGGGCGATCTGTTCGCAGCTTAAATTTCATATGTCTCAGACTCGTTATTCATTGCCTGCTCAACTATTTTCTTGGTGAGCGTGGGCGAAAATAGCTCAATGAAGGTGTAGACGAAGGAACGTAAATAAGCCCCTTGCTTGACTCCTAGATGTGTGACGTTATTACCAAATAAATGACCAACTGGAATCACGCGCAGATTACGATCTCGATCGGCATCGTATGCCATACCTGCAACGATACCAACGCCCATGCCAGTCTCAACGTAAGTCTTAATGACGTCTGCATCAATCGCCTCCAAAATAATATCGGGACTCAGATTGCGCTGTGCAAAGGCAGCATCAATCTTGCTGCGACCTGCAAAAGCTTTGTCATAGGTAATAAGAGGATATTTTGCAATTTCTTCTAAAGTGATTGTTGATTGATTGAGAAGAGGGTGACTGAGCGGCATCATGATGACATGCTGCCATTGGTATCCTGGTAAAGCCAATACGCCTGGGGTGTTAGCAATACCTTCAGTCGCAATTGCAATATCCGCGCGATCATGAATAAGTAGCTCGGCAATTTGCCCTGGATTACCCTGCTGAATGCTGACGCGCACCTTTGGAAATCGTTTGGTAAATTCTGTCAGGACTTTGGGTAATGCATAGCGGGCTTGGGTGTGGGTGGTGGCGATGACAAAGTTACCCTGATCCTGACTTGCAAAGTCCTTGCCTACACGCTTCAAAGTTTCTACTTCATCTAGGATGCGCTCAATCGAAACCAGAATGCGTTTACCTGGTTCAGTGAGGGAGCGGATACGTTTGCCGTGGCGTCTAAAGATCTCAACGCCTAGCTCATCTTCAAGCTCAATAATGGCCTTGGAAACCCCGGGTTGAGAAGTAAAGAGCGCCTTAGCGGCTGAAGTCAGGTTGAAGTTTTGTCGTACTGCTTCACGAACAAAGCGAAACTGGTGCAGATTCATATTGATTCCATTCTTTATATCAACTCAGATATAGGAATCAAATTCTATATGATTTTGAGGTATTAAGCTCTAGATACCCAACGTAAGCCCACAATTGCTAAAACGAAATACATCAACGGTGGAGTGAGGGCAGTAAGGAGTGCAGGCCATGAGCCCAGAAGCCCGACATTAGAGAAAAGTGAATTGAGTAGCTGAAAGCTCATGCCCAGCATTATTCCGCCGAATACCTTGATACCAACACTACCAGCGCGGACCTTAAGATAGGCAAATGGAAGTGCCAGTGCCAGCATTACAAAAATCGTGAATGGATAAATCACTTTTTTCCAGAACGCAATCGAATGGCGCTGTGCGTCTTGTTTGTTGTCCCTTAAGTGGGAGATAAAGCGGCCTAAGCTAAAGATAGACATTTTTTCTGGACTGACTAAAAGTACGCTCAAAATCTGCGGCGTGACTTCAGAATCTAGGCTCACGATAGGGTGGGTGATGGTATGCGCTGAATAGACGGGGTTTAGCGGATCTGCGCTTTTGGTTTCTTTAAAGCGGGTTTCGGTGACATTATCCAGAATCCAAGTCCCGGTTTGATCAAATCGCCCAGACACAGCGCTGCGAATAGAGAGTAATCGATATGCGTCATCAAACTCGTACATACGAATACTTTTGATTTTATTATCTTGCTCAATTTTGCCAACGTTGACGTAGCGCACCCCTGGTCTGATTGGCCCGCTACCATCCTCATCTCTCAAGCGATCCTTTACCCAAATCCCAGTCTTAAATTGAGCGCTATAGCTTGAGCCTAGAGCTTGCATGCGAACTCGATCAGATAGATTTTCTGTGTAAGGGCCGAGCCATTCACTCATTGCTAATGTTAATAAAATGAGGGGTAATGAAATTTTAGCCAGCGTCATTAAACCTCTGCGCGTATCTAACCCAGCAATCCGCAAAATAGTGAATTCAGACTGGCTTGCTAGCATAGCAAACACATAAATACTCCCAATCAGGCCAGCAATCGGAATGATCTCGGAAATACGACTTGGCGCTTTTAATAAAACATGTAACAGTGCAAGCGGAAGTGTGTACTGACCCTTTACTGAGCCAAGCTCGCTCAGAATGTCGAAAAATAAAAATAGAGCTACCAGTGCAAATAAGATAAAACCAAAAGCTGCATATATCTGCCTAGCTAAATAGCGTTCGAAGATGTAAGGAAAAAGAAATTTCATCTATTCGCTAAGAAGGAGGGTAGCTGACGGCGCCACCATTTCAAGGAAGGGTTGATGCGATTCCTAATCAGCAAAAAGGCTATGCTAAAAGCGAGCAGATGTATGGGCCAAGCTGCCATTAAAACATTTACCTTTCCTTGCGACACAAAGTTTTGATTGAGATTTAGGAGATTGCTATAGATTAGATAAATGAGTACTGCATAAAACATTGCAGTGTAGTTACCCAGCCTTGGGTTTACGTAGGCAAGGGGTATAGCAATTAATACGAGACCCAAGGCCATAAATGGCAAGCCAATGCGCCAAAGTAATTCAGCGTGATTGGGGTTGATGGCGCTGGCGTCAGGATCATTCAAGAGCTCTGATACCGTTTTTTCTCGATCACGCGGCGCAGGGTCAAGGGCACTCTTACTTTGAATGTGTGTGCTGTACTCAGCAAACTCTAGGATCCTAAAATCTGGCTGCGTAGGCAGTCCCTCGTAACGTCGCCCATTGTGCAACACAATTGATTTCCCACCCCCTTCTGCATTTTCAATAAATCCAGTAGAAGCGACTGCGATACTAAGTCGACTATTCTTCGTTTCGGCTGCAAAAATATTTTTTACTTCGCTTTTATTGACATCCAGCTCCTCAATAAAAAATACACGCTCTGCCTTGGCTGATTCTCTAAACTGGCCCGCAGCAGCCATGGAAATATCGCTACGTTGCTGAAAGCGCTGGCTAATAATGCTGGATTCGCGATTGGCCCATGGCCAAACAAAAAGAGCTAACAATGCGATGATGACAATCAGCGGTGCCGCAAAACGCAGGATCGGTCGGATAAGGCTAGCAATGCTCAGGCCGCTTGCAAACCAAATAATCATCTCGGAATCTTTGTACCAGCGTACCAACACAATTAAGACCGCGACAAAGAGGGAGACGGTAAGTAGGACCGCCATATAGCCTATGGTGGCCAGCCCTATGAGCACTAGGGCATCCTCTGGATTGACGGCACCATTGGCTGCGAAGCCCAGAATTCTGATGACTAACGTGGTAATCATGATGGTCACCAAGACCAAGAAGACGCCACCAGTCGTAAAACTCAGCTCGCGGCGAAGGGCTTGGTGAAAAATCATAAATAGGCTATTTGGATAAGTATTATTGGCCCACTCAAGATGTGAACCTGCATGTCGGAGGATAATGGATAAATATCTGTTTTTCCCCTTGAATTGACTTAAAAATACACCAATACATGATGACCATTCAATTTAGCACCAAGATTTTCTCGCAAGCCGATGTAAATAACCCTAAGCAGATCAATGCGAGTCTCACGACTCTATTGGTGCAGAGCTCTGATTGCTTGGTTTTAGCCTACGCAAAGGCAGATTTAGCTGCCCTGGTAAGTACAAAATCTAAGTCAGGGCTTTTGGTCGAGTTAGACCGCTTACTCAGTGGTTCAGTTAAGCACGCTAACCTTGTTGGTGATTTGGATGGTCAGCCGGCATCTACTTGTGTGATTCGTGCTGAAAAATCATGGGCTACATCTGGTGTCAAGGTGAAGCGCGTTCTCTTGGTTTGTTTGGGTGATATTGCGCCGGCAAGCGCACGCAGTTTGAATGCCTATTCAAAAATCGCTCGGGCAGCCTTAAAGCAGTTGAGTGGCGGATCAATTCAAAATGCCTTGTGGTTTATTCCGAGCTTTGGTCTGGGCCATCGTGCTAATTTCATTGCCGAAGAAGTCCGCTTGACTATTCAATATGCGGGTGACCAAGTATATCGTTTTGGGGTTCGTCAGCCAGCAATGAAATTTAAAGCCAAAGACAAAGCGGATGTCTTCACTCACCTCATCTTCGCTGGTAATGATGCCTGTGCTAAGGAGCTAAAGGCTACTGTATTAGAGGGTGCAGCCATGGTTGAGGGTATGAACTTGGCTAAAGATTTAGGTAATTTACCCCCAAATATTTGCACACCAACTTACTTGGGTAAGGCAGCACAGGGTTTGACTAAGAAGACCAGC
>CANISN010000102.1 GCA_947470165.1 Burkholderiaceae bacterium
ACAATGCCGTAAGAGCTACTTTTGGCAGGATCAATTTTCTCTACCGCCAAGACAGACCCGTTTTGCTCGTCAAATACTTTGAGCATTTGCTTGAGAACTGGTGGCTGGCCATCAAGCAAGTCATCCGCAAGAATGATGGCAAAGGGTTCATCACGTACCAGTTTTTCTGCGCATAAGACGGCGTGACCAAGACCTAGTGCTTCCGGTTGGCGGACATAAACACAATCAACATGACTTGGTTTAACGCTACGAACAATTTCTAGTAAAGCAGTTTTATTCTTGGCCTCGAGTTCGGCTTCTAATTCATAGGCTTTATCAAAGTGATCCTCAATAGCGCGCTTACTGCGACCCGTAACAAAAATCATTTCAGTGATGCCAGCAGCAATCGCCTCTTCAACTGCGTATTGAATGAGCGGTTTATCCACCACATTGAGCATCTCTTTCGGGCTGGCCTTGGTAGCTGGCAGAAAGCGTGTTCCTAGTCCAGCAACAGGGAAGACGGCCTTAGTAACGGCTTTAGTGCTTAATGGCATAGAAATTCCGATCGCTTTACATTAGTAGGTTACTTTTATCTCAGTCGATCTAATTGTGCAACAAGCTTTTCATGGTTTTGCTCAAAGCCAGCAAGACGTTGCTTTTCTTGGGCAACAACCTCTTCTGGAGCTCGAGCCACAAAGCTTTCATTACCTAGCTTACTGCGTGCCTTAGTGATTTCATTAGCCAAGCGCTCAATTTCCTTGCTGAGACGAATTCTCTCGTCTGCTACATCTACTTCAATTTTGAGCAGTAGCTTGAGATTGCCAACCAAGGCCATTGGTGCATCCGGGGCATCTTTTTCTAAAGCAGACTCATCGTTATAGATTTTGACTTCTGAGAGCTTTGCCAAGGCAGTAAGGTATGGACTAGCTTTCTTCAATAAATCTTCTGGACCACTAATCCAGAGGGGCACTTTAAGTGCCGGGGACACTTGCATTTCACCACGAAGATTGCGGCAGGCATCTACGATAGATTTAATTTGGGTCACCCAGGCCTCGCTCTTTTCATCTATCTTATCTAGTTGAGCAATGGGATAAGGCTGAAGAGCAATCGTTTGTTTGGCTTGCTTTACTAGTTCCTTGCCAACCTTAGGTCCAACGGTTTGCCAAAGGGTTTCAGTGATAAATGGAATGAGTGGATGAGCCATGCGCAGGATGGTTTCCAAAACACGCAAGAGGGTTCGTCTGGTTGCGCGTTGTTGTGCCGGCGTCCCAGTCTGTAACTGAACTTTTGCAAGTTCTAGATACCAATCACAATACTCATCCCAAACAAACTGATAAATGCTGGTGGCAATATTGTCAAAGCGATAGCTTTGGAAGCCTTTGGCAACATCAGCTTCCGTTCTTTGCAGTAACGAAACAATCCATCGATCTGCAGCAGAAAAATCTAAGTAGCCTTCCGATCCGCATTGCTTATCGCACGGTGCAAAGCCATTATCTTCATCTGTGCCTGGGCAATTCATCAGAACAAAGCGAGTGGCATTCCATAGTTTGTTACAGAAATTGCGATAGCCTTCACAACGCTTCTGGTCAAAGTTAATGTTTCGACCCAGTGATGCAAGGGAGGCGAAAGTAAAACGTAGCGCATCTGTTCCAAATGCTGGAATACCTTCCGGGAATTCTTTCTTAGTTTTTTTGCCAATACTCTCAGCTTGCTTGGGGTTCATCAAGCCAGTCGTGCGCTTAGCCACCAAGTCTTCAATCTTGATGCCGTCAATTAAATCGATTGGGTCCAAGGTATTTCCTTTGGACTTACTCATCTTCTGGCCTTCTGCATCACGCACTAAGCCGTGGACATACACAGTATTAAATGGCACCTTGCCTGTGAAATGGCAAGTCATCATCACCATACGGGCAACCCAGAAGAAGATGATGTCAAAGCCAGTTACCAATACCGATGAGGGCAGGAAGTGCTTGATTGCGGGCGTTTCTTCAGGCCAGCCCAGCGAACTAAAGGGCACCAGTGCAGAGCTAAACCAGGTATCAAGTACATCAGGATCACGGTTGAGTTGACCTGTATAGCCGGCAGATGCAGCCTTGGCTTTGGCCTCTTGTTCAGAGCGAGCCACAAAGATCTGGTCATCATCGCCATACCAGGCAGGGATTTGATGGCCCCACCAGAGTTGTCGAGAGATGCACCAGTCTTGAATGTTTTCCAACCATTGGGAGTAGGTGCTAATCCAGTTTTCTGGGACAAGCTTGATGTCACCTTTGGTCACAGCATCTAAAGCAGCGCCAGCGATGGATGATCCTGGTTGATATTTATTGTCTGGGCTGGGTTTGGATACAGCAACAAACCATTGATCAGTGAGCATGGGCTCAATGATGGTGTGGGTACGGTCTCCGCGTGGCACCATCAATTTATGTGGCTGTACTTTATCTAGTAGTCCTGCCGCCTCTAAATCGGCTACTACTTGTTTGCGTGCTGCAAAGCGCTCAAGACCTTGATATACGGTGGGCGCATTCTCATTAATCTTGGCATCGAGAGTCAGAATATTAATGAGTGGTAGTTGATGACGTTGTCCCACGGCATAGTCATTGAAGTCGTGTGCGGGAGTGACTTTAACCACGCCGGTACCAAAAGCTAAATCTACATAATCATCCGCAATAATTGGGATCTCACGATTACAAAGCGGTAACTTCACAGACTTGCCGATAAGATGTTTGTAACGCTCATCTTCTGGATTGACCATCACGGCAACGTCACCTAGCAAGGTTTCTGGGCGAGTTGTAGCAACGGTAAGGTGACCAGAGGCATCGGCTAGTGGGTAGCGGATATGCCACATAGAGCCGTCTTCTTCTTCGCTCACTACTTCTAAGTCAGAAACAGCGGTGCCGAGAACAGGGTCCCAGTTCACTAAACGTTTGCCGCGGTAAATTAATCCTTGTTCATGCAGGCGAACGAATACCTCTACAACGGCTTTGGACATCTTGCTGTCCATCGTGAAATACTCTTTACCCCAATCAATTGAAGCGCCCAAGCGACGAATCTGACGGGTGATGGTATTGCCAGAAGTTTCTTTCCACTCCCAAACTTTTTCTAAGAATTTCTCACGACCCAAATCATGGCGTGAAACTTTTTGCGCATCGAGTTGGCGCTCAACAACGATTTGCGTTGCGATACCGGCATGATCTGTGCCAGGTACCCATAAGGTATTTTTGCCAGACATACGAGCGTGACGTACCAAGCCATCCATGATGGTTTGGTTAAAGGCGTGACCCATGTGTAGGGTGCCGGTCACGTTTGGTGGCGGCAGCTGAATCGAGAAATCTTCCTTACCTTCATCTAGGGTGGCATCGGCAATACCTCGGCGTTCCCATTCTGGACCCCAATACGCTTCAATTGGGGCGGGTTCGTAGGATTTGGCTAGTTCGTCTGTGGAACTGGCTAATGGAGAGTTGGGGGAGTTGGGGTTATTCGAAGCATTTGGCATAAGAGGCAAATTATAATTGGGGCGATGTACTCAGACCTCCTCGCAAACCTTAATCCAGAACAACGCGAGGCAGTGACCCTCCCGCCCGCCAATCAGAATGGCCAAGCCCAGTCCGCCTTGATCTTGGCTGGCGCAGGAAGCGGAAAGACCCGCGTACTCACAACCCGTATAGCTTGGCTGATCCAAACAGGTCAGATTTCGCCGATTGGGGTCTTAGCGGTGACCTTTACCAATAAGGCTGCGAAAGAGATGATGTTGCGCTTAAGCGCTATGTTGCCTATCAATACCCGCGGTATGTGGATTGGTACTTTTCATGGTCTTTGCAACCGTTTATTGCGTGCGCATCATAAGGAAGCGGGTTTGCCGTCCACTTTTCAGATTTTAGACACCCAGGATCAGTTATCAGCCATTAAGCGCCTATTAAAGGGTCTGAAGGTTGATGATGAGAAATACCCCCCCAAGCAGCTGCAATATTTCATTGCGCACGCTAAAGAGCGTGGTCAGCGGGCCCGTGAATTATCCGTAGGGGATGACTTTCAGGCCAAGATGGCGCAGTTGTACGAAGCCTATGATGAGCAGTGCCAGCGCGAGGGTGTAGTCGATTTTGCTGAACTCTTGTTACGCAGTTATGAATTGCTCAAACATAACGAAGCGATTAGGACGCATTATCAAGAGCGTTTCCGCCATATCTTGATTGATGAGTTCCAAGATACGAATGCCTTGCAGTATGCCTGGCTCAGATTACTCTCTGGACATGAAGCTAGCCGTGTGAATGTGAGTGGTGCTGGCAGTAGTGCAGTCTTTGCGGTAGGTGATGACGACCAAAGTATTTACGCCTTCCGTGGCGCTGATGTTGAGAACATGCGTCTCTATGAAAAGCAATATCACCCGATGATGGTTAAGCTCGAGCAGAACTATCGCTCGCATGGCCACATCTTAGATACAGCCAACTATCTCATTTCTAATAACACGGATCGCCTTGGTAAAAACCTGCGTACCGATGCAGGTCATGGTGAGCCAGTTCGTATCTACGATGCGCCGAGCGATCATGCTGAGGCTGCTTGGCTCGTTGACGAAATCAAAGAACTAGTTAATAGCGGCATTAAGCGCACCGAAATCGCCTTGCTTTATCGAAGTAATGCGCAATCTCGTATCATTGAGCACGCCTTATTTTCTGCAGCGATTCCTTATCGCGTTTATGGTGGATTACGCTTCTTTGAGCGTGCTGAAATTAAGCATGCATTAGCGTACCTCCGTCTCCTAGAAAATCCAAATGACGATACCTCGTTCTCACGGGTAGTTAATTTCCCGACGCGTGGTATTGGTGCGAGGTCTATTGAGGCTGTGCAAGATGCAGCTCGTGCCCAAAATAGTTCTCTGTATTTGGCGGCATCGACTTTGGATGGTAAGGCAGGCGCAGCGCTTAGTGGCTTTGTGCGCTTGGTAGATCATATGCGCGAAGCTACTCGTCATAACACTTTGCCTGAGACAGTAGAGTTCGTCATTCAGCATAGCGGCTTGATTCAGCACTACCTTGCTGAGCGTGAAGGCCAAGATCGGGTAGAAAACTTACAAGAATTAATTAATGCTGCAACTGCATTTATTGCGGAAGAAGGCTATGGTCAGGATGCAACTGCTGCCACCCTTCCGGGTGAGAATGTGCCTGGTGTGGTGGAAGTTTCACCATTGGCAGCATTCCTCTCGCATGCCTCATTGGAGGCTGGTGACAATCAAGCGCAAGCAGGACAAGATGCCGTACAGCTTATGACTGTGCACTCTGCCAAGGGTTTAGAGTTCATTGCGGTATTCATCACTGGCCTAGAAGAGGGCTTGTTTCCGCACGAAAATAGTATCAATGAACAGAATGGCTTGGAAGAAGAGCGCCGCCTGATGTACGTCGCGATTACCCGTGCCAAAGAACGTCTCTATCTCTCTCATACTCAATCCAGAATGCTGCATGGTCAAGTGCGCTACAACATGCCTTCTCGTTTCCTTGAGGAGCTACCATCAGATTCATTGAAATGGCTTACTCCGAAAGTAAAAGACGCTCGTTGGGGCGGTGGTAATAGTTACGGCAATGGTGGTCGTTCAGCATCCGCTTGGCAAGATGGCTATACCCGTCAGCGTGACTCGGAGACTAATGATTTCTTTGACTCAGGTAGCGATCGCCAAAGACCTGCTAAACAAATTGGCCGCGTGGGTTCAGCCTCAACAGCAGTTACTAGAATGACTGCGCCACCGCGAGGTCACTATCCATTCACGATTGGCCAGAATGTTTTTCATACTAAGTTTGGTGAAGGCCGTGTAACTGGCTTAGAGGGAAACGATACTGATGCGCGTGCTCAAGTGAGCTTCAAGCGTCATGGTGTGAAGTGGCTACAACTCAGTATTGCCAAGCTCGCAGCGATAGACTGACAGACTAAGCAATCAGTGTTGCTGATTCTTTTTCGGCAAAGCATGCTTTCCATGTGGCAAAGAATGAGCAGTGCATCACAGTTAATCCTGCGATCGAAAGCGGGGCAATGATGAATGATGCAGCTTGACCTAAACCCAAAATATCAAAGATAGATCCAATCGTTAAGGGAATAGCGATCAGCACTGCACCCCAAATAGCGAGGTATAAAAAGAATGCGCCACGGTTTGCCCAGCAAGCAAGCGCACTTGAAAAGAGCGCTTGCGATACGGGCATATCGGCCCAGGCAATTAGTACAGGCGAGAACCACATCAGCATCGCAATTGGTACGTAGAGCAAGCCACCAAAAAATAGAATCAGATAGATCTCACGTATAGCTTCAGTCGTAATTGGCTTGTCGCTAGTCATGAGTGGAATCAGCAACTCAAAATCTACCAGCAGACTTAAGATAAAACTGA
>CANISN010000103.1 GCA_947470165.1 Burkholderiaceae bacterium
CGGTATCAAGCAGATCAAAGCGAAAACGGTTGATTTCGGCGCAACCGACAATCCAGTTAAAATCGAAGACTTAGAAAAAGATGGCATGGTTCAGTTTCCAGCCATCATCGGTGGTGTAGTTCCGGTAATTAACGTAGAAGGCGTAAAGCCATATGAGCTCAAGTTATCGCCAGACACTTTGTCTGATATTTTTCAGGGCGTCATCGTTAACTGGAATGACAAGCGTATTGTGTTGAACAATCCTGGTATGAAAATGCCTGACTTGCCAATTACTGTAGTTCATCGTGCTGATGGTTCTGGAACTACTGCAATTTTTACAAACTACTTAGCTAAAGTAAGTCAGAACTGGAAAGAGGCTGTTGGTGAGGGTGCAGCTGTTAAATGGCCTGCCGTTTCATCTGTTGGCGGCAAGGGTAACGAAGGCGTTGCTGCAAACGTATCTCGTGTTAAGGGTGCTATTGGTTACGTTGAGTATGCATATGCCAAGAAAAATAAAATGACTAGCGTTTCTATGAAGAACAAAGATGGTCAATTTGTCCAGCCTGATGACATCACTTTCGCTGCCGCTGCTGCCGGCACTGATTGGGCGAAGATTCCTGGTATGGGTACATTTATCACCAATGCTTCTGGTGCAAAATCATGGCCAATTACTGGAGCATCTTTCATCCTCCTGTACAAGAACCCAGATAACAAGACGAATGCAGCTGAAGTGATTAAGTTCTTTGACTTTGCTTTCAAAGATGGCAAGAAGATGGCTGAAGAGTTAGATTACGTTCCAATGCCTGACGTAACAACAGACTTTATTCGTAAGAACGTATTTTCGAAGGTAGTAAGCAAGTAAGGTTTGATGATTCAGTTTTCTTGATCATCGCTTAATAACAGCTCCATCAAAAGTGGGGCTGTTTCATTATTTAAATAAGTACAATTTATGATTGAATCGACCCAGTCTCACTCAGCACCGACGCCTCAGGCGCTTCGTATCGCTAAGTTGCAGCGTATTCAAGACTTCCTCTTTCATGGAACTACTCAATTTTTTGCTTTATCAGTGCTGATTGCTTTGATTGGCATCATCATCTCACTGATTATTAATGCATGGCCAGCACTCGATAAGTTCGGTATTGGATTCTTCTTCACTAAAGAGTGGGATATTGTTAACGGTGAGTTTGGTGGCTTAATTGCTATCTACGGAACTATCATTACTTCTTTCATTGCCTTATTAATTGCCGTCCCACTTAGTTTTGGTATTGCGGTATTTTTGACAGAGTTATGCCCGGGTCCTTTGCGGAGGCCATTGGGAACAGCTGTTGAGTTGCTCGCTGCTGTGCCATCAATCATCTACGGTATGTTTGGCCTCTTCATCTTTGCTCCTTTGTTTGCTGATTACATTCAGCCTGCATTAGCTGCCACACTTGGTCAAATTCCAGGCTTTGGGATTCTATTTTCTGGTGCTTTTAATGGTATCGGCATTCTTTGTGCCGGACTCATTTTGGCGATGATGATCTTGCCTTTTATTGCTTCTGTGATGCGCGATGTTTTTGAGATCGTTCCGCCCGTATTAAAAGAGTCTGCTTATGGTATTGGCTGCACCACGTGGGAAGTCGTTAAGAATGTCGTTCTGCCGTATACCAAGGCAGGCGTTATTGGTGGCATTATGCTTGGATTGGGTAGGGCGCTTGGCGAAACAATGGCAGTGACTTTTGTGATTGGAAATGCCCACCGTCTATCTGCCTCTCTATTTGCTCCCGGAAATTCAATTGCTTCTACTTTGGCAAATGAGTTTGGTGAGGCTGAGTTAGGACCTCATTACTCCTCTTTATTTGCGCTTGGTCTTGCGCTGTTCATGATCACATTTATCGTGCTAGCCATTGCTAAATGGATGCTGATGAATATGGAGAAAAAACAGGGCTTAAAAACATGAGTAATTTTTCAAACATTAACCCAGCAATTTTTGCTAAACGCAAACGTGCTAATAAAATTGGCTTAGTTCTCTCTACTGCGGCTATGGTGCTGGGCATGGCCTTCCTTTTATGGATCCTAAGTATCCTATTTATTAAAGGATTTTCATCTATTAATTTAGATGTATTCCTGCACAGCACTCCCGCTCCTGGATCAGAAGGTGGTGGTTTAGCTAATGCGATTCTTGGAAGCCTCATGATTGTGGCTAGCTGTACTTTAATTAGCACTCCGATAGGCGTGCTTGCTGGCTTGTATCTTTCTGAGTATGGCGATAGAAGCAAGGTAGCATCGATCACTCGTTTTGTTACTGACATCATGTTATCTGCCCCATCGATTGTGATTGGTTTGTTTGTCTATGCGATTGTGGTTGCGCAAGTTCGGCATTTTTCAGGCTGGGCAGGTACGATTGCTTTAGCTTTAATTGCTATTCCTGTAGTTGTTCGAAC
Organism: Burkholderiaceae bacterium; assembly: GCA_947470165.1. Classification (GTDB taxonomy): domain Bacteria; phylum Pseudomonadota; class Gammaproteobacteria; order Burkholderiales; family Burkholderiaceae; genus Polynucleobacter. Next base: position 2,403 of record CANISN010000103.1, read on the forward strand.
AACTGAAAATATGTTGCGCTTAGTTCCTGGTAGTTTGCGCGAGGCAGCCTATGCCCTCGGCACACCAAAATGGAAGGTAGCCTTTATGATTACTTTACGTGCTGCGCAAAGTGGCGTGATTACCGGAATCCTCTTGGCACTCGCCCGCGTAAGTGGTGAAACTGCACCACTTTTGTTTACTGCCTTGAACAACCAGTTCTTCTCGACTAATATGAATGCCCCCATGGCCAACTTACCTGTGGTCATTTTCCAGTTTGCAATGAGTCCATATGACAACTGGGTTGATCTTGCTTGGGGTGGCGCACTATTAATAACGTTTGCTGTGTTAGGCCTCAATATCCTCGCACGTGTTGTTTTCCGTGAAAAAGTAAAAAGCTAATGGCCAATATGAAAACTATGTTTGACTTAAATAAAATCGACAGTCAAGGAATCAGTATGAACGACAATGCTAATATGCAAATAGCAAAAGAAGCTAAAAATGCGCTTGAGGTGCGTAATCTCAATTTCTTCTATGGCTCTTTTCAGGGTCTTAAAGATATCAATCTAGATATTGAAGAGGGTAAAGTTACTGCCTTCATTGGTCCCTCTGGTTGTGGAAAATCTACTTTGCTCAGAACCTTAAATCGCATGTATGACCTCTATCCCGGTCAGCGTGCTGAAGGCGAGATTTTTTTCTACGGACAAAACATTTTGGAGTCGGGCCAGGATTTGAATCTTCTTCGCTCAAGAATTGGCATGGTCTTCCAAAAGCCAACTCCATTCCCAATGTCTATCTACGAGAATATTGCTTTTGGCGTACGTCTTTATGAAAAGCTCTCTCGTTCTGAAATGGATGAGCGCGTCGAGTGGGCATTAAATAAAGCTGCCTTGTGGAATGAAGCTAAAGATAAGTTAAGCCAAAGTGGTTTATCTTTGTCTGGTGGCCAGCAACAGCGTTTATGTATTGCTCGCGGAGTGGCAGTGAAGCCCTCAGTGATTTTGTTGGATGAGCCAACCTCAGCACTAGATCCAATCTCTACAGGAAAGATCGAAGAGTTGATTAATGAGCTAAAGCATGAATATACGATTGCGATCGTGACGCATAATATGCAACAGGCTGCCCGTGTATCCGACTACACTGCGTATATGTACCTTGGAAGTCTGATTGAGTACGGTAAGACCGATGAAATTTTTATCAAGCCTAAACGTAAAGAAACAGAAGATTACATAACCGGCCGTTTCGGTTAATTGGAGAAATATATGCCAGATAAGCACCTTTCATCACAATTTGATGCTGATTTAAATTCCCTTTCTAGCCGTTTGCTAGAAATGGGTGGTTTAGTTGAGTCTCAGATCTCAACAGCGATGCGTGCATTTACGCAAATGGATATTGACACTTGCAATATCGTTATTCAGAATGAAAAGCTCGTTAATGATCTAGAGATTCAGATTGATTTAGCTTGTACTGAGTTAATTGCTCGACGCCAGCCTACAGCCCGAGACCTGCGCCTAGTAATGGCTGTTTCTAAGGCAATCACCAATTTAGAGCGTGCTGGCGATGAAGCAGAGCGTGTTGCTAAGAGAACAAAGCGCTTAATTGAATCTAATGCCACTCATAATATTAACGTTGCAGAGATTCGATTATCTGGGCAGATGGCAATTTCTTTATTGCGCCGTAGCTTGGATGCTTTTGCCCGCTTAGATACGATTGCTGCTGCTGATGTGGTTCAAGAGGATCGTCAAATTGATGAAGAATTTAGAGGCTTTGTGCGTAAGCTGATTTCATACATGATGGAAGATCCGCACACCATTTCCACTGGTTTGGATATGCTAACTATTGCTAAGGCAATTGAGCGTATTGGTGACCACGCAAAAAATATTGCCGAGTTTGTTATTTATGTTGCCAAAGGTTCAGATGTTCGCCACATACCTCATGAAGATTTAGTTCGTGAGGCAAATAAAGAATAGGTCACATCCTTACGGAATTCATGATGACTCACCGCATATTGATTGTTGAAGATGAGCCTTCTATCGCTGAACTGATTGCGATCAATTTAACTCATGCTGGATATGATGTTGAAAAAGCGATGCAAACTGATATTGCATTGAATATGATGCGTGACGAGCTGCCTAGCTTGCTCATCTTAGATTGGATGCTGCCCGGTAAATCTGGTGTCCAGTTTGCCAAAGAGTTACGCACTAATGATCGCACTCGCTCCTTGCCCATCTTAATGCTGACTTCAAAAAGTGAAGAGTCAGATAAAGTTCTGGGCTTAGATTCTGGTGCTGATGACTATGTAACCAAGCCTTTCTCACCGAAGGAGTTAGTTGCTCGTGTAAAAGCGCTACTACGTCGCCAAACCCCACTAGAAGATACAGGGCCGCTGTCTGTTGGGCCCTTAAGGCTTGATCCAATTTCTCACCGAGTGACTGCAGTATGGCCTAATATTGCGTCTCAAACCGTCTCATTAGGTCCAACAGAATATCGACTGCTGCAATTCATGATGGCTAATCCAGAAAGAGTTCATTCCAGGGGAAATTTGCTGGATAAAGTCTGGGGTAATGAGGTCTATATTGAAGAGCGTACGGTAGATGTCCACATCAAAAGGCTTAGAGCTGCCTTAGCTCCATCGGACTGTGATCGTTACATTGAGACGGTGCGTGGAAGTGGCTACCGAATCACCAAAATGCCTACTCAAACCTAAGTTAGAGCCCAGCCAGCCTGGATTTTTGCTCACGGGCTCTGAATGCTCTAACATTGCTGTATGTTCTCGGTTATTACCCGCTTCTCGATACTGATTTTCTTGGCCTTTATTTCTGGATCGATTGCACTATCTAACTTTGGTCCTTTTGTTGGTTTAGCTGCTGGGATTGCCGTTCTAGCTATTCCCCTGATTTATTCTTATATTAATTTAGCCCGTTTACTCAAATATACGGTCGATGATTCTATTGAAACCATGCCGCTACCAAGTGGTTATTGGGAGGATGCACTTTCACGACTCCAGCGCTTGGTGCGTAATTTAAAGCAACGGATTCTTTCTGTAGAAAAGCAGCACAATCGTTTTATAGAGGCTTTCCAGGCATCGCCAAACGGCATACTCATGCTGGACGATGAGGATCAAATTGAATGGTGTAATGCAATCGCTGAGCGGTTTTTTGGGTTGAACTTTAAGCGTGATGTCTTACAAAGAATCAACTTTCTTATTCGTCGCCCAGAGTTCGTTCAGTATCTCTATAAGCGTCAATTCGATGAGTCTTTGCTCTTAGAGAGAATGGGGCCAGCAGCGAACTTGAGTCTGATGCTGCAGGCTTTTCCATTTGGTGGAAATCGTCATTTATTGCTAATTCAAGACGTTACGGACTTGCAAAAAGCAGATGCCATGCGCCGTGATTTCGTGGCAAACGTTTCCCATGAGATGCGAACACCAATTACTGTGTTAATGGGCTTTCTGGAGACCATTCAATCACTTGAATTAGATAAGGCTAAGCAGGATCAATATTTTGAAATGATGATGTCTCAGGCTCAGAGAATGAAAAGCCTGGTTGAGGATTTATTAACCTTGGCAAATTTGGAGGCGAATTCATTGCCTGCTCCAATGCAGACTATTCAAATGAAAACGGTGATGGCCTTGTTGAAAAATGATGCTGAGGCTCTTTCGCAAGGTTGCCATACTTTTAACTTTGAGATTGCGAGCGAAAGAAATCTTCTCGGTGAAGAGCGTGAAATCCTTTCTGCATTTGGTAATTTGGTTTCTAATGCGATTCGCTACACACCAGACGTTGGCTCTATTAGCGCGATTTGGCGTATCAATGAGCGAGAAGAGGGTGAGTTTGCTGTTACGGACACCGGGCCTGGAATTGCTTCTGAGCATCTCTCACGATTAACAGAGCGGTTTTATCGGGTAGATCGAAGTCGTTCCCGAGATACGGGCGGTACCGGCCTAGGTTTGGC
>CANISN010000104.1 GCA_947470165.1 Burkholderiaceae bacterium
ATCTGTTCGTATTCACCAAGAGACAGTTCAGAGTCAGGTATTCCGCGCCCTAAAGATTAGCGCTGAAGAAGCTCAGGCAAAATTTGGATTCTTGTTGGATGCTTTGCAGTATGGCGCCCCTCCGCATGGTGGTATTGCGTTTGGCCTAGATCGTATCGTGACAATGATGACGGGTGCTGAGTCTATTCGTGATGTGATTGCTTTCCCTAAAACGCAGCGCGCACAGTGCTTACTCACTCAGGCTCCTAGTCCAGTTGATGAGCGTCAGTTAAAAGAGTTGCACATTCGTTTACGTCAAGCAACTCCAGCTGCCTAAGTAGGAAAGTATTTAGAGCATCTTGAAAATCCCTATTTCGGTTTTGGTAGTAATTTATAAAGCGAGTGGGGAAGTCTTGCTAATTGAACGGGCTGACAAAGCTAACTTCTGGCAATCTGTTACGGGTAGTCTTGATTCTCCTAATGAGCATTTAAGTACTGCAGCGATGCGCGAAGTCTTAGAGGAAACTGGTATTGATGCGCAATCCTTATCGCCGGGTGCGTTGCAAAACAGGCATCACCAGATTGAATATGAGATTTATCCGCAGTGGCGTCACCGTTATGCTCCTGGAGTCACTAGAAATACTGAGCATTGGTTTTCATTATTGGTGCCAGAGGATATCCAAATTACATTAGCTCCACGAGAGCATGTGGCCTATCAGTGGCTTCCATTTACCGAAGCTTCAAGTAAATGCTTCTCTCCCAGTAATGGTGAGGCAATTTTGCAGTTGTTTTCTGTGCCTAAATAAGTGACAAAATAGATCGATGAGACATTTATCTGGGCATCATCACTCAGCAGCAGGTTCCAAGTCACCACAAGGAAGCGACTGGAAAGTCATTCGCGATTTACTTCCCTACTTATTGGAATACAAATTTAGAGTTGTAATTGCGCTGTCCTGCTTAGTCGCTGCTAAGGTAACCAATCTTGGTATTCCGATTTTGATGAAGCAATTGATTGATACTCTTAATATCAAAGCTGATTCTCCTCAAGCTTTGTTGGTAGTGCCTGCTGGCTTAATTTTGGCCTATGGCCTCTTAAGAATCTCAGCCTCCTTGTTTACTGAATTACGTGAATCCCTCTTTGCCCGAGTTACTCAAAATGCAGTTCGTAAAGTAGCTCTTCAGGTTTTTGAGCATTTACACTCTTTAGCGCTCAGCTTTCATTTAGCCCGTCAGACGGGTGGCGTCAGTCGAGATATTGAGCGTGGAACACGGGGCATTCAGTCGCTGATCTCCTATTCGCTTTATAGTATTTTGCCAACTCTGATTGAGTTTTGTCTTGTACTGGGTTACTTTGCTTACGCCTATGACATTTGGTTTGCGGCAATTACTCTAGTTGCTTTAGTCCTGTATATCAGCTTCACGGTCATCGTCACTGAGTGGCGAACCCACTTCCGCCGGACCATGAATGACATGGACTCAAAGGCCAATCAGAAGGCGATTGATTCTTTATTAAATTTCGAAACGGTGAAGTACTTTGGTAATGAGGCTTTTGAAGCGAGTCGCTATGATCAAAATCTTGTACGCTATCAGGTTGCTGCCGTTAAGTCTCAAAAATCCTTAGCAGTTCTTAATTTTGGTCAGCAAACTATTATTGCAGTTGGCTTGGTCATGATTTTGTGGCGCGCAACTTTGGGTGTGATTGATGGATCTATGACCTTAGGCGATTTGGTGTTGGTTAATACTTTGATGATTCAGTTGTACATTCCGCTCAATTTCTTGGGTGTGATTTACCGAGAGATTAAGCAGGCTCTGACTGATATGGATCGGATGTTCTCACTTCTGAATACGGAGAAAGAGATTGCTGATGTACCTAATGCTAAGCCCTTACATGTCAGCAATCAGGGGCGTGGCCCAGACATCCGTTTTGAGAATGTCTCATTTCACTATGAAGCCAAACGAGAAATTTTGCATGATGTGAGTTTTAATATTCCAGCCGGCACAATTACTGCAGTAGTTGGTCAAAGCGGTGCGGGTAAGAGCACTTTAGCCCGCTTACTGTTTCGTTTTTATGATGTGCAGTCTGGCAAGATCTTGATTGATGACCAAAATATTATGGATGTTACTCAGGCTAGTTTACGCAAGGCAATTGGTATTGTTCCGCAAGACACGGTTTTATTTAATGACACCATTGGCTATAACATCGCCTATGGCAACCCACATGCTTCAATAGAAGAAGTATATGAGGCAGCTAGAGCAGCACAGATTGATGACTTTATTAAGCATCTCCCAGATGGATATGACACTCAAGTTGGTGAGCGTGGCTTAAAGTTGTCCGGCGGAGAAAAACAGCGGGTTGCCATTGCGCGAACATTGCTAAAGAAGCCTGCCATGCTGATTTTTGATGAGGCTACCTCAGCCTTAGACTCCAAGACGGAGCGCGCATTTCAGGAGGAGTTGCTTGGCCTTGCCAAAAATCGCACCACTTTGATCATTGCACACCGACTTTCAACCATTATTCATGCAGACCAAATTCTGGTGATGGACTTCGGTCAGATCGTAGAGCGTGGAACACATGAAGAGCTGTTATCTGCCAATAGCCGATATGCTGAGATGTGGCAAATGCAAGAGCGTACTACTCTTGATTAGAATATCTTGATGAGAAAACAAGAATCTATCCTAAAAAGTGCCTTTGCTGCTGCGGTAGCAGTAGCTGATCCACAGATTATTGTCCCGCAACATTTAGCCAAGATATTTCCTTTAGGATGCGAGCCTAAGGGCAGATGTGTTGTGGTGGGTGCGGGTAAAGCCAGCGCTTCTATGGCTAGTGCATTAGAGTCATATGCCAAATCCCATTGGCCTCAGATTGATATTGAGGGTGTTGTATTAACTCGCTATGGGCATAACTCCCATACAAGCCATCTTCAAATTATTGAGGCAGGGCATCCCGTACCAGATCAAGCAGGTATGGATGGCGCTAAAGAGATCTATCGCCTGGTGAGTGAATTGAATCAAGGTGATGTTTTGATTGCTTTGATCTCCGGTGGTGGTTCTAGCTTGCTGACATTACCGCAGACTGGTATCAGTATTGAAGATATGAGAAGGACTACGGAAGCATTATTGCGCTCGGGCGCTCCTATCGAAGAAATGAATGTGGTACGTAAACACTTATCCGCTATCTTGGGTGGTAACTTGGCGAGGCTTGCTATTGCTAGGGGCGCTAGAGTGGAAGCTTTATTAATTTCAGATGTGACTGGAGACTCACCTGCAGATATTGCAAGTGGCCCATGCGCAGCAGACTATTCTACTTATCAGGATGCTGTAGATATTTTAGCGAAATACAGTTTGGGTGAAGGTTCCATTCCTTCATCGGTATTACTCCACTTGAGTCGTGGTCTTGCCGGTGAATTACCAGAGACATTAAAGGCGGGCGATTTACAAAATGCCCAAGTGAATAATCATGTGATTGCCACAGCCTATAGAAGTCTTCAGGCAGCAGCAGACTATATCCGTACTCAGGGATATGAGCCGGTGATCTTGGGCGATACCATTACAGGTGAGGCGCAAGATGTGGGTATTACTCAGGCAGCAATGGCGCGTGAATATTTAGTAAATCAAACTGGTAAATCATTGGCTCTTATTTCTGGTGGCGAGTGCACTGTCACCATTCCTGCTGGACTCAAAGGACGTGGTGGTCGTTGCAGTGAATATTTGCTTGCACTCTTTGCCGCATCTATGGATCTTCATAGCATTGCCGCTTTGGCTGCTGATACTGACGGTATTGATGGCAGCGAAAAGAATGCCGGCGCCTGGTTTATCCCAGCAATCCGCCAGACTGCGGGGGAACAAGGTTTGCTACCTACCCAATATTTAGCTCAGCACGATTGCTATGGTTTTTTTGCCCAACTGGATGCTTTAGTAGAAACTGGCCCTACACTTACGAATGTGAATGATTTCCGGATCATCTTGCTTAATTAATTCAGTCAATATAAAAACATATGTCTACCAGCCCAACTCAAATCCAATTAATTCAACCGGATGACTGGCATCTGCATATTCGTGATGGGGCTGTAATGAAGGATGTGTTGGTTGACACGGCCCGTCAATTTGCACGTGCGATCATCATGCCAAATTTAAAGCCACCAGTGACTACAGTAGAATTAGCAAAAGCCTATCGATCACGGATAGAGGCCAACTTGAAATCCCTTGGCATCTATCATTTCGAGCCTTTAATGACTTTGTATCTGACCGATAATACTTCGGCTGATGAAGTTCGTAAAGCTAAGGCTGAAGGGATTGTCGGCTTTAAGCTATATCCAGCTGGAGCCACAACGAATAGCGATGCTGGAGTAACTAATATTAAGCATTGTTATAAAGTACTTGAGGCCATGCAAGAAGTGGGGATGCTTTTATTAGTTCATGGCGAAGTGACTCATGACGAAATCGATATCTTTGATCGTGAAGCTGTATTTATTGATCAAGTGCTTGAGCCTTTGCGCAAAGACTTTCCAGAACTCAGGATTGTGTTTGAACATATTACAACCAAGCAAGCTGCTCACTATGTTCGTGATACACAAACCGGTGGAAAAAATAGTCTAGCTGCCACTATCACGGCGCAACATTTGCTCATGAACCGTAATGCGATTTTTTCTGGTGGTATTCGTCCACATCATTATTGTCTGCCAGTGCTTAAACGTGAAGAGCACCGTATTGCCTTGCTAGAAGCAGCAACTAGTGGTAGCTCAAGATTTTTCTTGGGTACTGATAGTGCGCCACATGAGAAGGGTGCCAAGGAGTCGGCCTGTGGGTGCGCTGGCTGTTACAGCGCTTTTAATGCTCTGGGTTTATATGCGGAAGCATTTGAGAGTGTTGGCAAGTTGGATAAGCTGGAGGGCTTCGCTAGTTTATTTGGCCCCGATTTTTACGCCTTGCCACGCAATACTAAAAAAATCACTTTGCTGAAACAGGCTCAAAGTATTCCGCTAGAGCTTCCTTTAGGTGACGCCAAGATTGTGCCACTGCGCGCTGGTGAGACTATTGCTTGGTCTTTAGCTTAGGTTGCTAAGCATTCCTAAAATTCTTTTTTAGACTAAATTTTTGCGACTGCGTTAGACTGCAGTCGCAGAGTCAATTGGGCAATCACCGCCTCTTTAGGGAGGGGGAGGAAAGTCCGGACTCCATAGGATAGGGTGATGGTTAACGACCATCCACGGCGACGTGAGGAATAGGGCCACAGAGACGAGCGTATTTAGTTACGGTGAAACGCGGTAACCTCCACCCGGAGCAATCCCAAGTAAGCAGGCGATGAGGCGATCCGCTGAGTCTGCGGGTAGGGAGCTTGAGCCGTCAGGTAACTGCCGGCCTAGAGGAATGATTGCCCCTAGATGCAAATTTAGGCGACAGAATCCGGCTTATAGATTGACTCTGCACTTATTCAGAAACAATATCAATGCTGTAGGTGATTTCAGCAGTTTTTGCCAACATGCTGGTTGCAGAGCAATATTTATCGTGAGATAGCTTTACAGCCCGCTCGACCTTGGCCTGCTCTAAGTCTTTGCCCCTCACTGTGAAGTGCAGATTAATTCTTGTAAAGACCTTTGGATCTACTTCTGCTCGTTCAGCAGTTAGCTTAAGGTCACAAGCGCTAATCGCTTGTTTGGCACGCTGTAGGATTAAAACCACATCAAATGCAGAGCATCCGCCGGTTCCAGCCAAAATTAACTCCATAGGTCTTGGAGCGCTATTTTGACCTCCTACTTCAGGTGGGCCATCCATTTTTACTAGGTGTCCGCTGCCTGTTTCTGCTGAAAAAGCCATGCTGCCATTACCCAACCAAGATACTTGACATTCCATATCAGTGACCCCTTACTTACTAAATTAATCAATATTATCAATAGTTTATCAATTTTTAAGCAAATCTGTTTTACTCAGAAAAGATCAAAAAATTGATTTTGGTCAACTTTCTTGCATTGCACCATATTTCTTGTGTAGAATAACCATATTGGTAGTCAGTCTTATATAAGAGATCGATCTGCCACCCAGTGTCTCCTCCACTTAAACATAGGTGGATTCCAACCCAGGACTCGTTCCTGGGTTTTTTTTGGGTTACAATTCAAGGCTTTACTGAATTACCGCACCAGTCAGCGGTAATTGTTGTACCAAGAGAATTGCATAATCTGCGAGCTTGCAAACATAAGCAGGGCCAAGGTGGACGTAGTTTGGTTGGGGTAATTTTTTTGACTATAACAATTTGAGAAATCATGAAAACTTTTTCTGCAAAATCCCATGAGGTAGTGCATGAATGGTTCGTGATTGACGCTACGGA
>CANISN010000105.1 GCA_947470165.1 Burkholderiaceae bacterium
CGGCATCCATCTGCACCTCTGTCAATGATGTAATTTGTCATGGCATTCCTGGTGAGAAGATTTTGAAAACAGGTGACGTTGTTAATCTGGATATCACCGTCATTACTCCTCATGGCTACTACGGCGACACCAGCCGCATGTTCATGGTTGGTGAAGTATCGGTGCTCGCAAAACGTCTGACGCAGATAACTTTTGAATGCATGTGGCTGGGTATAGCCCAAGTTAAACCCGGTGCATCACTAGGTGATATTGGCCATGTCATTCAAACTCATGCTGAAAGTGCCGGCTACTCTGTTGTTCGTGAATACTGCGGACACGGTATTGGTAAAGTATTCCATCAAGACCCACAAATTCTTCACTATGGTCGTCCTGGTACCGGCGAAAAACTCAAAGAAGGTATGACCTTCACAATTGAGCCAATGATTAACGCAGGTAAACGAGATATTCGCACCATGCCTGATCAATGGACTGTGAAAACTAAAGATCGTAGCTTGTCTGCTCAATGGGAGCATACGCTCTTGGTAACAGCAGCTGGGGTAGAGGTACTTACCTGGTCTGAAGGCAGCAACCCCATACCAGATTGCGTTAAAGGTCTTTCATTTAGACCAAGTCAAGCTACTGCTTAAATACATACTGCTAGATGGCTCAACCCCTCTCAAGCCCTAAGCCAATTGCGGACATTGCTAGCTTACGAGCCGCCCGCGAATTAGCTTATGCAGATTTTCGGCAACATCAAGTTGTCGGTAGATTAACTAAGCAACTGAGTAAGCTCAGTGATGAGCTACTCATGGGGCTGTGGGACTCTTGTGAGCTGAATGCGGATGCTGCCTTAGTAGCGGTGGGTGGCTTTGGTCGTGGAGCGCTTTTCCCTTATTCAGATATTGATATTTTGATTCTGCTGCCAGCAGATAAGCAATATTTTGAAGAAGTACTAGCTAGCAAAATTGAACGATTTGTAGCGCAATGTTGGGATACGGGTTTAGAGATTGGCTCCTCTGTTAGGACAGTGGCTGAATGTATCTCTGAAGCAGAGCAAGACATTACCGTGCGTACCTCCCTGCTGGAGTCACGACTGATCTGTGGCAAGAAATCGCTCTTCAAAGAGTTTGAATTCATTTATGAAAAGAATCTCGATCCAAAGGCATTCTTCCAAGCTAAGTTAGCAGAACAGATCCAACGTCATTACAAATACCAAGATACGCCTTATTCATTAGAGCCTAACTGCAAAGAGAGTCCTGGCGGATTACGTGACTTGCAGGTGATCTCCTGGGTAAGTAAAGCAGCACACTTGGGTGCTAGCTTTAAAGATCTCAATATTGCAAGTCTTATTACACAACGCGAGTTAACTGAGCTCAATCGTAATCAGCGCTTCATAGAAACCCTGCGCGCTAACTTACATTTACTTGCTGGACGTCGACAAGATGTTTTGGTTTTTGATTTACAAACTGCACTTGCTGCTGCCATGGGGATCAAAGAAGAATCTTCCAGGCTAGCCAGTGAAGCCATCATGCGTCGTTACTATTGGGCTGCCAAAGCGGTCAATCAATTAAATGATGTGCTCCTGCAAAACATAGAAGCACTCCTCTTTCCCCAAGAATCTAAAACGACACACGCCATTGCTGGCGAAGGTAATGAGCACTTTATAGAGCGTCAAGGCGTCTTAGACATTACTGACTCTCAATTATTTCAGAGTCATCCAGAACAAATACTGCGTACCTTCCTTGTATTTGCAAAAACTGCAAACGTCAAAAGTCTTTCAGCCACTATTTTTAGAGCGCTATATAACGCGCGGCAGAAGATGGATAGCAAATGGCGTAAAGATCCTATGAATCGCGCGCTCTTCATTGAGATACTGAAAGAGCCAGAGGGTGTCAGCCGAGCATTCCAACTCATGAATCGCTCCAGCGTTCTAGGGCGTTACTTACCAGCCTTTAGAAAAATCGTGGGCCAGATGCAGCATGATTTATTTCATGTGTATACGGTTGATCAACATATCTTAATGGTCTTGCGTAATGTGCGACGCTTTATGGTGGTTGAACATACACATGAATTTCCATTCTGCAGCAGTCTCATCGCCCATTTTGAAAAGCCTTGGTTATTAGTCATTGCCGCCCTCTTTCATGACATTGCTAAAGGACGTGGTGGAGACCACTCTGAACTTGGCAAAGCGGATGTACGAAAATTCGCTAAAGACCACGGCTTAGATAAAGCGGATACGGAGCTAATCATTTGGTTGGTAGCAGAACATCTGAACATGAGCCAAGTAGCGCAGAAGCAAGATATTACTGATCCAGAAGTGGTGCAAGCTTTTACTAAAAAAGTCGGTGATGAGCGTCACCTTACTGCACTCTACCTATTAACTGTTGCTGATGTCCGTGGAACCAGCCCAAAGGTATGGAATGCCTGGAAAGGCAAATTACTAGAAGATCTTTATCGCGCAACCCTGCGCGTACTGGGTGGAGCAAAACCAGATGCATCTTCAGAGTTAGCACAGCATCAAGAGGAGTCGCGTATTAAGCTACGACTTTATGGAATCGAAGACTCCGCTTATGAAAAGCTTTGGCAGCAGTTAGATGTTGCATTCTTCTTACGCCAAGATGCTGCTGATATCGCCTGGCTCACACGCCATCTATTTAATAAGCTTGATAGTGAAACTCCGGTGGTGAGCGCTCGTCTTTCCCCGGTCGGCGAGGGTTTGCAGATTGCTGTCTACATCAAGGACCAGGAAGACCTGTTCGCCAGAATTTGTGCCTACTTCGAGCACCATGGCTTCTCTATTTGGGATGCCCGCATTCATACAACCAAGCATGGCTATGCACTCGACACCTTCCAAATCTCGGGAAGCAACTTAATTGATGAAGCTGGCAGCTATCGAGACCTCATTCAGCTTGTTGAATATGAGCTCACTGCCGCACTACAACATAATCAGCCTTTACCATCACCAAGTATGGGTCGCCTCTCGAGGCAATCGCGTACCTTCCCAATCCAACCACGAGTGCATATGACGCCAGATGAGCGTGGACATTACTACGCATTATCTCTCTCGGCAAGCGATCGCACTGGCCTTCTTTATGCAATCTCCAGAGTCTTAGCCAAACATCAAGTTTCTTTACATACCGCCCGCATCAACACCTTAGGTGAGCGAGTAGAAGATGTATTCCTATTGGATGCTGCTAATTTGAGCAAGAATCCAAAACTACAGATCTTGCTAGAGACGGATTTACTAGAGGCATTGGGAGCCTAGAGCAATCGGTGGAGTTTTTGTAAGGCTCGCCATAGTTTGAATGTAAGCTACTTCAGCAACTCTAACATCGCCGCTTCATCAATCACTGAAACTCCTAGCTCTTCTGCCTTAGTCAGCTTACTACCAGCGTCTGTTCCTGCTACTACATAATCCGTTTTCTTAGAGACTGAGCCCGCTACTTTAGCGCCCGCTTTTTCAAGCAAGTCTTTGGCTTCGTCTCGGGTCATCGTTGGGAATGTGCCCGTGAGTACAAAAGTTTTTCCTACAACTGCCGCGCTGATCACTTTTTCCTCTACCGAGAGCTGCATACCCGAGGCCAGCAATTGCTCAATCACTTCTCTATTATGTGTCTCTTCCATAAAGCTAATAATGGAATCAGCTACAACTGGTCCCACATCTTTTACAGTAAGCAGATCTTCAATTTCTGCATCCATCAGAGCGTGCATAGACTGATAGTGGTTTGCTAAGTCTTTAGCCGTAGTCTCACCTACATGACGAATACCTAAGGCAAAGATGAATCTCGCTAAGGTGGTGTTTCTAGATTGGTTAATTGATTGAATGAGATTGTCTGCTGACTTTTCACCCATGCGCTCCAGATTCGCAATCGCAGTAAAGCCGAGGCGGTAAAGATCAGCAGGTGTTCTGACTAAATTGTGATCTACCAGTTGGTCGACGATCTTCTCACCTAAACCTTCAATATCTAGCGCTCTTCTATGCGCAAAATGAATTAAAGCCTGTTTGCGTTGCGCACCACAGAACAGTCCACCACTACAACGCGCCACTGCTTCATCTGCTAAGCGTTCAATATGAGATTCACATACTGGGCAATTTGTTGGCATTACGAATTCTGTCGTCTTGGCTGGTCTTCGCTCTTTCACTACAGAAACTACCTCAGGGATCACATCCCCCGCTCTTCTGACTGAAACGGTATCACCAATACGGACATCCTTACGCTTGACTTCATCTTCATTATGCAAAGTAGCGTTAGTGACCGTAACGCCACCTACCTCTATCGGGGCTAACCTCGCAACTGGTGTGATGGCTCCAGTACGGCCTACTTGCACATCAATACCGAGTACAGTAGTTAAGGCTTCTTGTGCCGGGAACTTATGTGCCAAGGCAAAGCGTGGGGCTCTCGATACAAATCCTAGCCTAGCTTGCTCTGCCAAGGAATTGACTTTATAGACCACACCATCAATGTCATAAGGTAGAGAGTCTCGTTTAGCGCCAACCTCCTTGTAGAAGGTCAGAATATCTTCTACCGATTTAAGGACACAGCGCTCCGAACAAACTGGTAAGCCGAATGTGACGTAAGCATTGAGCAGCTCTTCATGAGTTTTGGGAAGCCAGGACTGGGGCTCTAATGCTCCAAGTCCATAGGCAAAGAACGATAGCGGTCTTTTAGCAGTGATCTTTGAATCTAATTGGCGCAAGCTACCTGCTGCAGCATTACGAGGATTAGCAAACTCTTTCTCGCCTTGGGCAGATGCTTGCTCATTCATCTTCTGAAAGTCTTTGAGATACATAAAAACTTCACCGCGCACTTCCAGTACTGCTGGAATATTTTTACCAGTTAGCTTTAAGGGGATTGCTCGAATCGTTTTGATATTGGCAGTCACATCTTCACCGCTAGAACCATCGCCCCGAGTTGCAGCCCGCACTAAAGAGCCATTCTCATAGCGCAAGGAGATTGCCAGGCCATCAAACTTGAGTTCAGCTGCGTAATTCACTTGATCAACATGCAAGCTTTCACGGCAGCGGCGATCAAAAGCAATGAGGTCTGCATCTTCAAAGGCATTATTTAAAGAAAGCATGGGTACTGCATGCGTAACTGAATCAAATACCTTTAGTGCAGTACCACCCACCCTTTGAGAGAGGGACTCGGAAGTGATCCACTCTGGGTGAGCTGCTTCAATATCGAGCAGCTCACGATATAAGCGGTCATACTCACTATCGGGAACTATTGGGTTATCCAGAACATAGTAGGCATGCTCTAAGCGTGCCAACTCGACTTGTAAGAATGTGTAACGATCCGCTAAATTTGTCGGACTAGGGGACGACAAAGTGCTTCCTTAGCTAAAAAGTCTGCTAGCGGCAGAGGATCCTGCAGGTACACCACTGCTCTCAAGGTTTTCATATAAACCATCAAGGTGTTGACGAATGCTATGAATCGAAGTTTCCGTCAGATTAATACCGTTGTCATCAACTAAGCGTCCGTGAGCAAGTTGAGCAAGTTCAAAACCTTCTCCTAGCATGCGCTCAAAGGCTTTCTCTTCATAGGCAACCAATGGAACCTCTAATAGAAAAGTCAGCTGCTGAACTGGCCGACCAGGGTTGAGATCACTAGTACTGAAAATGGGTGCTCGATTACTAAAGTATTGATAGGTCAGGCCATTGCGAGCTAAGATAAACCCACGCTGACGGATAAGAGAATCAAAGTTAGACCATGAGCATGTCTCATCAAACAGCACATTAATACTTAATTGAATATCACTTTCAGCTGCCATTGCATCCAGATCTTTAGCTTTGTCTAGCATAGCGCTAACACTGGGCATATCGATTTGGGAGCCAAGCGTTGTGGCTAGGGCTTGAGCTCTAGAGCAAAAGTCAGATAATTCCAAGACGCCAATTGGGCCGCGACGACTTGCTAACTGAATAGCAAGTTGTAACTCAGAATAAGAAGCTTCAGGAAGCAAAGGACCCCACTCTTCCGATGAATCGACATCAGCATTTAAGCCTTCACACATCCAGCGTGCTGTTAGTGTGCTTGGCTCATCAGCCCACACCTTCATTTCATCAAGAATCTCAGCCCCACTAATTGCTTGATCAAATCGCAGTGTAATAACACAGTCAATTCTGGGATCGATGGAAAAAATTTCTGGGGCGCCAATAACAGGCAGATTTTTGTCGCCAAAAAAAGGTTCTGCACGGTTTTCAGCATCGGCAAAACCTTGGCCAAAGGAGGACTCATGAGCAAAGCGATCATCGAGCGGGTATTC
>CANISN010000106.1 GCA_947470165.1 Burkholderiaceae bacterium
CAACCATATCAAACAGGATATCGATTTCTTGGCTTTGGATTAATTTGGCTGCATCTTCATCGGTAAGGTTATGAATCGGCAATACATGATCCATACCATCCAGAATGCGCTTTCTCCAAGGGCCTTGCTCATCAATAGAGTAATCAAAGCCAAATACTTCAAATTTCTCACGATTATGTAATTCATAGAGCTGGGCAGCTAAGAAGCTGACAGCATGCATCCTAAAGTCACAAGAAACATAGCCGATCCGTATTTTTTTATGTCCATATTTTTTATTACGCTCAACTAGGTGATAAAAATCTTTATTCTTTTTATGCCTTTTTACCCACTCATTACAGGCAATACTCAAAAGCTCCACATCGTCAAAATACGCCATGGCGGAGAGCGTCCCCATACTGCTAGCAATCTCTCTAGCTGAGCTTGGTTTTGGAAGAGCCTCTAAAGGCCATTCGCATTGCTTTTGTTTTAAATAAAACCAGTGTTGAAAGGCATCTTTTTGACTAAGGTCAAGACTTAAACTTTGAAAGTATTGATCTCCAGCCTCTTTAAAATTTCTCTTGCCCTCAAGAAGTCTGCCCAATTGATTGCGAATAAAAATCGTGCCCTCTTTTTCTATAGGGTAATTGAGAACCGCCTCATACACCTCGATGGCCTTATCAACCTCACCAGCCAACTCGTAATAATTGCCGAGATTACCGCTTGCCTGCCATAAAGCGGGCATTAACTCCCTTGCCTTGAGATAGGAAGAAAGCGTAGCTTCCTTATTGCCAATATTTGAGTAAATGACACCTAAGTTAAACCAAATTGGCGCTGCCTGTTGCTCATGGCCATTTTTATCAAGCCAGTTTTGATACAGCTGAGCGGCAGCCTGCTGCCCTCCACCCTCCTTGAGTTGCTTTTCTGCTGCAACAATGAGTTCCATAATGTTCATAAGCGGTTTACTTTAGCGAAGTTAAAAGGGGATAAAAAAGTGGATAGTGGCGGGATTTACTTATATTTCAGGAAGAGTGCTGGCTCTTGTTATCAGCATTCTTGGGCTGGTAGACCAAACAAGGCTGACCCGTATTTTGAAATACTTGATCATTAGGGGCTGTTTTAGATTTAATTCCATACAACTTGCATCCCATTGGAAACTTAGGATCCCAAGTAATAAAGAAGTTAACGCAGCTCATACAATTCATTACTCAAGACTCACCCTTTAATCTGACTAGAATTTAAATTACTAAAAAACGCAAAATTGAAGCCGATTAAAATCCAATAGGCTATTAGCTATTTTGAACACCATGATTTAGCTGATATCCGGATAGGCTCCATAGACTAATGCGGCTACTTCTGATTCCATATATTCCAGCAAGCTAGCACCCTGTAAAGCTATGGCCTGTTCCTCTGTTATGACTGAGGCCAAATCAGTGGTAAGACCTGCAATCTGCTTACTCGTCAATTGGGCAATCACATCAGTGCTTAGCTCGGCAAAAGCATCCGCATCCATGGCATTTAGAGCGGCAGTTGATAAGCTGGCAATTTGATCACCAGTGAGAACCGCAATATCTTCGGGAGAGAATGTCGCCATATTCTCTGAGCTCAATTTAGCCAATTGAGTGTTTGTCAATGCCGCAACTTGGGTCTCTGTCAAGGCTTCAGCCATATCTGAAGACAGATAGATAATTTGTTTGGTTGTGAGCGCAGCAATCACATCCGCTGACAAACTTGAGAAGGCTTCGGTTTCCATCGCATTTAAAGCTGCTGTAGACAAATAAGTAATCTGATCAATGGTGATGGCATTGGCCTGCTCTGTCGATAACAGGGCTGCCAGATCAGTAGACAGTACTGCTAACTGCTTACTCGTTAATGCGGCAATCACATCAGTACTTAGCTCGGCAAATGCATCTGTATCCATGGCATTTAAAGCAGAGGTTGATAAGCTAGCGATTTGATCTCCAGTGAGAACTGCAATATCTTCGGGTGAGAACATCGCGAAACTTGCTGAGCTCAGTTTAGCCAATTGGGTATTGGTCAACGCCGCTACCTGGACCTCAGTCAAGGCTTCAGCCATATCTGAAGACAGACAGGCAATTTGTTTGGTTGTGAGCGCAGTAATCGCATCCGTTGATAAGCTTGAAAAGACATCGGTTTCCATCGCATTTAAAGCTGCTGTGGACAAGTAAGCAATTTGATCGATGGTAATAGCACTAGCCTGATCATTTGTTAACAAGGCTGCTAAATTAGTAGATAGCACTGCCAACTGCTTGCTCGTTAATGCGGCAATGACATCCGTACTCAGTGCACCAAAAGCATCTGTGTCCATTGCGTTTAAAGCAGCGGTTGATAAGCTAGCGACTTGGGTATCAGATAGAGCTGCTACATCGTCCGCAGAGAAAACTGCGAAATCAGCGGCACTGAGTTTAGCCAATTGAGTATTTGTCAATGCTGCTACCTGGGTCTCTGTCAAGGCTTCTGCAAGATCAGTAGAAAGACAGGCAATTTGTTTGGTTGTGAGCGCATTAATCACATCAGTGCTCAGTTCAGAAAAAGCATCTGCGTCCATGCCATTTAAACCAGCAGTACTAAGCCCTTTAATTTGGGTTGATGTTAAGACTGCAATATCCTCTACATCAAGTGCAGCAACGTCTTCAGCGGCTAGTTTGGATAATTGCTTGGTAGTGAGCTGAACAACCTGCTCTTCGGATAAAGCAGCTATCTGAGATGTAGATAAATAAACAATCGTTTTAGTATTTAATGAGCTAATGATGGCGGTATCTAAGCCAGAAATGACCTCATCATTGAGATACTGGACTTGAGCCAACATTTTCTTTAAATCGTTCGCCTCAAAACCTGCGGCTTGATCTGCGGTAAATGCAGCCACTTGATCACTTGTTAGTGCTGCAAAATCACCGCTATCCACCGCAGCAATCTGATCGGAAGTTAATGACGCTAGCTGACTACTATCCAAGAGTGCAAATTGAATGGAAGTCAAATTCTTGATAGCGGTAGTGCTAACTGATCCAATATTGGCTGAAGCATATAAGGAACTGGTGGTAACTATTGAAGACATATCGAATTAACTCATGTATGAGAACAATCATATACATGCAATTTCCATGCCAAAGATCTACCACTATCAACTTAACAATAGATCTCCCAATAAAGCCCATACGGCAAAATTTGCCGTATGAACTCCTCAATTACATCTTTAAGCTTGAATTTTTTGCCCCCACAATGGCATTTAGCTAAAAGCTTGGTATCGCAACTGCCTATTTCACTGCTTTGGTCTTTTTATCGGTTTCTGGCTTTTTATCCTCTCCCACTTCATCCAGATCATCTTCTGGGGGCGCATCATTGGCTTTGTTTAAATTGCCGGCTGGTAACTTTGGCTCCACACGGTAGCTAGCACCTAAATCACCACCGATCATCCTGGCATATCCGCCAAAATAACGGCGGGCTAGATCGGGATAGTACGGCTCACCGGCCAAATATCCTTTACTACGAATGCAGGCTGCATTATTGATGCTACCTTCGCAGGCGGCGATTGCGGATAAGCGACCCACCTCAAACTGCTCACCAAGGATAAAAGAAAAGATCAGAATCACTAAGGGTAAGACGAGCCAGACCAGCAACTTTTTCGTAACCAGGAGTGCGGCTGTTAATTTTTCATTCATACAAGTAATTCTCCACTTAATCGATCATTAATGTGCCGCTGAGCTTTTACTAGGTTTTTGGAGAAAATCTTGCGGTAATTTTCTCCAAGAAACGATCGGCTCCTCATTATGCAACTTTGCATAGACTTCAACCATCCTTGGATCGCTGGGGTTGGCGTTCGCTTTCATGGCGCTATACATTTGCGCTCCAGCGATCTTATTGCCCTGTTCTATGAAAATTATAGCGGCACGGTAATATTGGTTAGCCGCTTTTTCCTTGCGAGGATTGCCTAGTATTTCTGAGCTATAAATATCGCCTAAATAACGATTGGCATCTGGAATATTGGCCTTGGCGGGAATGCTGAAAAATTTTTCAGCTAGCAAAAATTGTTCTTTTGCATAGCGGCGATACACAGTTGCGGTCAAAATAAAATCAGGATGAGTAATGACCTTAGCCTGAGTGTCATAAAATTTTCCGCGTTCAAAACCAATAAGGCCACGATAGTAGCTCGCCTGAATATCACCCTGCGCAGACAATTCATCGAGCTTTTGCAAAGTCCGCAAAGCCTCTTTTGCGTAACGCAGAACCTCATCTTCTGGCTCAATGCACTTCGGGCTTTTTACACAATCAATTGCTATGATTGTTTTTTCAAAAGCACGCTTATAACGTCGGTAAAGCTTTTTTGCTTCACTTGCTGGACCAACAAAAGGTTCATTTGTTTGGCTTGAAGTAGCGCTGACCTTTGCACTGGGACCCTTAGGTTCAGATGCAATAGCTGTTCCTGCTTCGCTGGCTAATAAAAGCAAAGTGCAAAGAAGGATCCTATTAAGTGCAAACAATCCCTACCTCGCAGGCTTTTCCATTGGTGCGGCAATATTAGTCTTGCTAGGCACCTCCATCGCCGGTGATCGCGGTGCTTTATCGTTATTAAGAAATTGCGCTGGCGCTCTTAGATTTACTGGAATCTCTTGGGCTGCATTTTTCACGCTATCGGGGATTTTTTCTACCGGACGTAGAATCGGTTTTTCTTCTTGCTTCGGTTTTTTGTTCAATACGGTAATTGAGATCCGACGATTAAGGGGATCATTAAGATCTTGAGGATTTAATGGAATGGTATTAGCAAAACCCATTACTTGAGCAACATAACTCGCATCCAAACCACCGGCGATCATCTCACGGCGTGCTACATTAGCTCGCTCAGTAGAAAGTTCCCAGTTGGTGTAACCGGTATCACCATTGCCATATTTAGTTCCATCTGTATGGCCTTCTATTCGTATCGGATTAGCTGTCGATTTGAGTGATTGACCAATAATACGCAAGAGGCGACGGGCAGCGACGCTCGGTACAGATCCACCGCTACTGAATAGTGGCTTTCCTTTTTCATCCACGACCTGAATGCGCAAACCTTCTGATGTAATATCCATGAAGATCTGGCCTTTTGCATTTTTTAATTCTGGATCAGAATCTACTTTCTTTTGAATATCTTCTTTTACAAGCTCGTTCTTAGTTTTATCTTTTCTGGCGTTTTCAACATCCGTTACGGAAGAGTCACTAATGCGACGTTGCTCAGTATCGGCATCAGCACGAGATTCCTCTCCAACTGTTTTAGTAATGTTGTCGCCACCGCCTTTGATGATGCGGGTGGCATCGCCAGAACCCTGACCGCCAGATAGCGAAACCCTCAATGGGTTCTGAAAGTACGCCGAGATACCCGCCAAATCTCCTGCTGTAGTGGATCCTAAAACCCACATCAGCAAGAAGAAGGCCATCATGGCCGTTACGAAGTCGGCATAGGCAATTTTCCAGGCGCCACCATGATGTCCGTGCCCGCCCTTCTTAACGCGCTTGATGACAATAATCGGCGCGTCATTTTTAGCCATACTACTTATTTCCCTTTAACTGCTTTAGTACCCTCATCAAGCTCAGCAAATGTTGGACGCTGGTAGCTAAAGAGTACTTTACGACCAAACTCCACAGCTGCTGCAGGAGGGAAATTATTTAAACTGGCAATCAAAACTGCCTTGACAGCCATATAAGCACGGGTATCTGCTTCAGCATTTTGCTCAAGCACTTTGGCCACTGGAGAAACAATCGCGTATGCCAACAAAATACCTAAAAAGGTACCTACCAGCGCTGCACCAATCAACTTACCTAATTCTGCAGGTGGCAAACCAATTGAACCCATAGTGTGCACCACACCCATAACCGCCGCCACAATACCGAACGCTGGCAAACCATCGCCTACGTTCGTGACGGATGCTACTGGAATATGGGTTTCTTGATGATGAACATCAAGTTCTTGCTCCATTAAGCTTTCAATTTGAATCACATCCAATGAGCCGCCCAGCATCATACGCAAATAATCCGTAATGAAATCTACTAAATGGTGATCTTTAGTGATTAAGGGATATTTTTCGAACAGCGGGCTGGATTCTGGCTCTTCGATATCACCTTCAAGAGACATCAAACCATCACGCTTAATTTTTTGTAGAATCTCAAACAGCAAGCACAAGAGATCTAAATGCATTTGCTTGATATTGCTCTTACCCTTAAAAGCCCCAC
>CANISN010000107.1 GCA_947470165.1 Burkholderiaceae bacterium
ACCGCATCCATCTCAGCCACTTCTGGGATCTCGATGCCCTCAACCCTTAAACCTGCAGCCCTTAGGCGTTCAAGCGCCTGCTCAAATGTTTGCTTGGATTCTGAATCGCAATGATCAAAGATATGGTGGCTGGGAAGCCCAAATTTCAGCGATTTGGCAGGAATATCAATTCCCGAAATTGAAGGATTACGAACAAACGGTAAGTTTGACACAACCCAATGCGCGTCGGCGACAGTCTTAGTAAACAACCCTAAACTATCAAGGCCGGGGCTCATAGGAAACACACCTGCTGTGGGCCAATACTCCGGGCTTGCTTTAAAACCAACCACTCCCACAAACGCGGCTGGCTGGCGCACCGAACCCCCCGTATCAGATCCTAAGGAGAACGCACACATTCCAGCAGCCATACTTACCGCCGAGCCATGACTAGACCCACCCGTCATCCGCTTTATTTGTAAATCACAGGGATTCCAAGGTAATGGGTGCGTTAAGTTAAAACCACCCATCGCAAACTCTGTTGTTCGGGTTTTGCCCAAAATGATGCAACCAGCCTGACGCAGCGACGTAATAATCGGACCTTCATCACACGGTGCTATTTTTTGGACATCAAGCCGAGAACCAGCTGTCATGGTCAAACCATTCACCTGATACAAGTCTTTCACCAAAATTGGCAGCCCAGCTAAGGGTCCCGGATCCTGTCCAGCATGCAATAAGGAATCGATGCTCTTTGCAGCCGCCAAGGCACGAGCATCGTCTAACACTGAGATGGCATCAATCTTTGGATTTAGCTGGCGAATACGCTCGAGATAAGTCTCAACAACGGACAAAGCAGATAAAGTACCCGATCTAAGTTCCGCCGCGTATTGAGCGAAACTCCTGGTTGCCATAGGGTCTGCAGGTAAATGTGTACTCATTGCGTCACCAACTGATGCTCTAACCAGTATGCACGACCCGGAATTGCGCCTAATAGCTGCTGAGTATAAGGGTGTTGCGGCGATTCAAATATTGTTTTTGTAGCTCCGTATTCCATGATCTCACCTTTGCTCATCACCATAACTGAATCACAAATTTGAGCTGCCACTCTTAAATCATGCGTAATAAATAATAGCGTCAGCTTAAATTCATCACGAATGTCCTTTAAAAGTCCTAATACCTGCGCCTGTACCGAAACATCAAGAGCGGATACAGCTTCATCTGCTATTAGCAATCTCGGCCGGAGCGCCAATGCCCTTGCAATGCCGATACGCTGCCGCTGACCACCAGAGAATTCATGAGGTAATCTATCTGCAGATTTTTTGTCAAGCCCAACGATCTGAAGTAACTCAAACATTCTTTGAATTGCTACCTCTCTGTTCTCACCATGTAAAATTGGACCCTCGGTAATTATTGATCCAATTTTTTGTCGAGGGTCGAGAGAACTATAGGGATCTTGAAAAACGAGCTGAACATTTCTCCGAAACTTCCGTAATGACTCGCCCTTGGCTTGAAGAAAGTCTTCGCCTAAGATAAAAATCTTCCCATCATCAGCATCGACTAGTCGAGCGATGCACTTAGCGAGAGTTGACTTTCCAGAGCCAGACTCGCCCACCACACCAAGGGTCTCTCCCTCTTTTAATTCAAAACTAATTTGTGATAGAGCTCGTACTTCACGTGTCACGCCTTTGAAGATACCATGCCTTGTATTAAAAACTTTTGATAAATTTCTGACATCGAGTACTATCTGACTTGATGACGAAAGAGCTCGGGACTTCGCCGGAAGAATGCTCGGCACGGCGCCTAGTAACTTCTTTGTATAAGGATGCTGGGGTGAGGTCAACAAGTTTTTAGCATAATTAATCTCCACCAACTTACCTGATTCCATAACTGCAATACGATCTGCAATCTCTGCAACCACACCAAAGTCATGAGTTATGAACACTATGGCTGTATGGTGCTTATTTTGTAACTCCTTGATCAGTTTAAGAATCTGCGCTTGCGTAGTTACATCTAACGCAGTGGTCGGCTCATCTGCAATCAGGCATTGTGGCTCGAGAATCAAAGCCATTGCAATCATGGCGCGTTGGCGCTGCCCCCCCGACAGCTGGTGAGGATAAGCATGAAAGATTTGCTCAGGATTTGGCAGATGAACATCAGAAAGTATCTGGATTGCTTTCTGAAAAGCCTGCTTCTGCATCTCAGGGCGATGAACTTCAATCACTTCAACAATCTGTTTGCCAATTGTTAATAGTGGATTAAGTGCAGTCATTGGCTCTTGAAAAATCATCGCTACTTTGTTACCACGTATTGTGCGAAGCTTTTCTGCCGACATGGACAATACATCTTCTCCATCAAGCAGAATCTCGCCTTTACTGGCGAAAACATGCTTAGATGGAAATAGCCCCATGAGGGCCCGAGCAAGAACCGATTTACCAGAGCCTGACTCTCCGACGATGCAAAGAATCTCATCCGGATAGAGTTCAAAATTTATACCTGTTACAGCAGTTTTCCTATCTCCCCACGTCGGTAAATCAATAGTCAAATCTTTTATTTTATAAAGTGGATGCATGACCGGAGATCGTTTCTGAGAAATCTAGATATTTTTGAGTCGTGGATTAAGCGCATCATTGAGACCTTCGCCCACCAAATTAATTGCCATAACTGTCAACAAAATAGCAATACCGGGCATTGCACATACCCACCAAGCAGTCCGCAGCACACTTCGCCCTGATCCAATAATGAAACCCCAACTCATGACGTTGGGGTCAGTAAGTCCCAGAAACGATAAGCCAGATTCAATAAGAATCGCGGTAGCGACCATTAACGAGCCAGTAACAATAATTGGGGATAGTGTATTTGGCAAAACATGCTTAAAAATAATTTGCCAATGCCCCATACCCATAACGATACAAGCTTGGACAAATTCTCGATTACGAATTGAAAGGAATTCGCTTCTTACAAGTCGGGCCATGGGCGGCCATGACACCACAGCAATCGCAAAAATCACACTTCCTAGTGTTGGCTTAAGAATAGCAACCAAGAGGATTGCAAATAGGAAAAATGGAATGGTTTGAAAAATTTCTGTGATGCGCATCAACAAGGTATCGATCCATCCGCCGAAATAACCTGCAGTACCCCCAATAGTTAGACCGAGGAAAATCGCTATAAGAGTCGATATCAGCCCTATCTGTAGTGTGACCCGAGCACCGTATAGCAGGCCCACCCCTAAATCACGGCCTAATTGATCTGTACCTAAAAGGTAGTCTGTAAGTGGTTCGAGAAAAGGCCTACCGACCATCTCAAATGGGCCCTGCGGATAGATTGCAGGTGCGAAAAACGCCGCCCCCATGACCAACACAAGGATTACAAGTCCAAACACAGCAGGGATATTTCGAGCAAATCGACGAAAAATATCCCTCACTTTAGTTCTATCCGTGGGTCGAGCGAGGCGTATAAGAGATCCACAGCGAGATTAACTAACACTACTAGGCATGCGGAAATAAAGAAAATTCCTAACAGAAGATTAAGATCCCGTGCGAACAAAGACTCGTAAGCCAGCAAGCCCAAGCCCGGCCATGAAAAAACTGTCTCTACCACTACGGCTCCGCCAAGAAGTGCGCCCGCTTGGATCCCAGCCATCGTGAGAACTGGTAGACAAGCATTACGAAGTATATGTCCCCATAGCACTCGTTTTTCACCTAACCCCTTTGAACGCGCTGTAGTCACATAATCCATTGTATTCTGCTCTATAACCGATGCGCGCATCAATCTTGTGTAGAGCGCTATATAAAATAGCGTGAGAGTGATTACTGGCAGAACCATATGATGGGCAATATCAATAATACGAGCTAAACCGGTGTGAAAAGCCGCAATCTTTTCCATTCCACTAGTTGGAAACCATC
This sequence comes from Burkholderiaceae bacterium, assembly GCA_947470165.1. Taxonomy (GTDB): domain Bacteria; phylum Pseudomonadota; class Gammaproteobacteria; order Burkholderiales; family Burkholderiaceae; genus Polynucleobacter. The sequence continues at coordinate 3,879 of CANISN010000107.1, forward strand.
CCAATTTCACCGAAAACAAAACAATCAACATCAGTCCAGCCCAAAATACTGGGGTAGCGTAGGTTAGAACGACTACCGTAGATATAGTTTTGTCTTGCCATCTGTTCAGATACCGAGCGGCTATTGCCCCCAACAAAATTCCCATCGACACCGAAATTAATAATACCGGGACCATTAGTAATAGCGTTGGCCCTAGACGTGAGAGAATTAGTTCAGATACAGGCTTGTTATGGCGAAACGAAAAACCAAGGTCGAAGGTAGCGACGTTGCTTACATAAGTCAAGAGCTGGACATAAATTGGCTGGTCAAGACCAAACTTACGTCGCAATTGATCCATGTACTCGGGGGTAGCTGACCCTGCCTCGCCCGCTAGCACATCTGCTGCATCACCGGGAGCAATCTGAATCAGCAGAAAATTAAGAACAATAATGAAAAAAATAATCGGCACCGCCAATAAGAGACGGCGCCGGATGTATTGAAGTCTACTAACCACCATTAAGTCACTTAGTCAATTATGCAAAGATTATTTTTGCAGCCAGGCTTGATCAAATGTGGAATAAAGACCTAAAGGACTCACTAAGAAATTCTGCACCTTCTTATTGTGTACAGTCACAAATTCAAGCTCATGCACAAAAACAATTGGGCTTGCATCCACGATACGTTTTTGTAGGTCGTGATAAATCTTAGCTCGATTCTTAGAGTTCGTTTCAACAGCCGCTTGGTTCATGAGGTTATCAGTTTCAGGAGTGCTCCAACGAGTACCATTTACAAAGACAGTACCCTGACGTATCGAGCCGGAGTGATAGAGTCGATGAACTCCAATCACCGGGTCAGCTAGGGTTTGAATCCAGTTATTTGTTAACTGATAGTCGTAATTAGTGTAGACTCGGCGAAGCCATGCAGGAACATCTTCTTGGCGCAAAGTTACCTTGATTCCGATCTTGCCAAGCTGCTGGGCTACGTACTCACCAAAACGACGCCATTCTTCACCATAAGGGGTGATATCGTGGGTTATCTCGAAGCGAACACCTTCTGCTCCCCGCTTGTAACCTGCCTCATCTAGTAGCTTGTTTGCCATTTCGATGCCGTTTGTCACGTTGTAATTTTTAACATCGGCTGTGTAGAGCCCGTTTGCCTTGAAGTTAGAGTTAATCGGCCCAGTTGCAGGACGCCCGAACCCAAACCAAATATTATCAACCACGAATTTTCGATCAATTGCATAGGCTACAGCCTGACGTACTTTCACATCGTCAAAGGGCTTTGTTCGAGTGTTGAAATCTAACTCTACAATCGGCGACTGCATTTCATATCCGCTGGTAGTCATACCAATATGGTTAAGCTTTTCCAAACGCCGAACGTCAACTGGTAGTACCGCATTAAACCCAGCAATATGTGCCTCCTGTGTTTCCAAAACAGCTGCACGCGTTGAACCATCCGCAATAAATCGCGTAACAATACGGTCTAAATATGGACGTCCTTTTTTCCAATAGCTAGGATTCTTGTCGAATCTCATGAACTGGCCCTTTTGCCACTCCACAAACTTGAACGGCCCAGTACCAATTGGCAGGTCTGCATTAGGATGTTTGGTAACGTCTCCAGTCTCAAAAATGTGCTTGGGTAACATAGGCGACTCGTAACCTGACAGCGCCATCAGCATGTAAGGAGCTGGCTCTGACATTTTAAATACTGCCGTGTATTGATCTGGTGTATCTATTGCCTCTAGGGCGCGAAAGGTATTCATCCCCCTAGGATGAGATTTTTTAAGGACATCTAATACTGTGAACTTGACGTCGGCGCTGGTGAAGGGCTTACCATCGTGAAACGTCACGTTCTCTTGAAGCTTAAAAGTAATCATTTTCCCATCAGGACTCACCTTCCAAGACTTTGCGAGCCCCGGTTGAGGGGTCAACTTAAAGTCGTATTCCAACAAACCTTCGTAAACCTTTGTGGCGACTTGGCCCACCGGAGCAGCTGTACTCAAAAAAGAAGCAAGGGTTGGGGGTTCCGGCTGAACCACCATCACTAAAGTTCCGCCTTGTTGCGGAGTAACTGTTGGGGAAGCTTTTGGTACTGCCTGAGCAGATACCTGTTGAGTCATTAGCATTACAAGTCCAAACGTAAAAACTAGTGACATAAATTTTTGAATTTTTTGAGCCAACATAGGTCTATCCCCTTTAAAAAATAGATTGGTGATTTATTCTATGTCAACAATGGAATCACGTGTGAGTAAATTAGATAAATACTTATCCGAGAACGGATGATTCAGTTCGGGAAAGACTTGAA
>CANISN010000108.1 GCA_947470165.1 Burkholderiaceae bacterium
TCATGCTATCTCCTGATGCCACAGCAGCTACTTGGTATAACCTCGGCTTCTTGCAAGAGGAAGTCGGCCAAATTCAGGATGCCGAACACAGTTTTCGGCAAGCCATCAAGATCAATGAAAAGTTAGATCAAGCTTGGTATGGCCTTGGTTTGGTTCTGATTCAACTACAGCGCTTTGATGAGGCGATTAAAGCGCTCAAAAAGAATACCCAAATGCAGCCCATGAGTCCTTACGCTTGGTATCAACTCGCGCGGGTTTATGTCGAGCGCAATCAGCCTGATGAGGCGACCAAAATTATTCGTCATTTAAAAGAGTTTGAACCTAAATTTGCTAAGCAGCTGGAGCGGGAGACTGGTTTAGTTGCTTAGAGGTTTTCAGTAGACGGTAATTGTTGTAGAAGTATTTTTTTAACTTAAGGGAGAAACTGTTATGCAATTAACAGAATCGCATAAGCAATATTGGCAAAAAAACCTGCGGATAACGGCATTCCTGTTAGCTATCTGGTTTGTTGTGACCTTTGTTGTGGGATATGCTGCACGTGACCTGAACTTCAACTTTTTCGGCTGGCCGTTTAGCTTTTGGGTTGGTTCACAGGGTGCATTGGTCATTTACGTTCTAATTATTGCCTACTATGCGCATTACATGAACAATCTTGATAAAGAGTATGGTTGCGCTGAAGTGGAGGAGGATTAATCATGGCCGAAATGACACCTAGCGGTAAAGAAGGAATGTTTAGCGGCATCGGAAGTAATGCCGATTTTAAAAAGCAACTCAACAAGGTTTACGGTTGGTATACGGGCGGTTTTATAACCTTCGTTGTGATTTTGGCCATTGCAGAGCAAATGGGCCTAGGTCGCGCGATGATTGGCTACATCTTTTTGGGCGCAACTGTTTTGCTTTACGCCGGTATTGGCGTGATGAGCCGAACCAGTGACGCTTCAGAATACTATGTAGCTGGGCGTCGCGTTCCAGCACTCTATAACGGTATGGCAACGGGTGCTGATTGGATGTCGGCTGCGTCGTTTATCGGTATGGCTGGTACTTTGTACTTAACAGGTTACGGCGGTTTAGCCTTCATTATGGGTTGGACAGGCGGCTACTGTTTAGTGGCTTTGTTCTTAGCCCCCTTTCTACGTAAATTCGGCCAGTTCACGATCCCAGACTTTTTGGGCGCGCGTTATGAAGGTAATCTTCCACGCTTTATCGGAATTTTTGCGGCGATTTTGTGCTCCTTTACTTATGTGGTTGCGCAGATTTACGGTGTTGGTTTAATTACGACCCGCTTAGCTGGTGTGCCATTTGAGGTTGGTATTTTTGTAGGCTTAGCTGGTATTTTGGTCTGTTCTTTCTTAGGTGGTATGCGTGCAGTGACTTGGACTCAAGTGGCTCAGTACATCATCTTGATCATTGCTTACATGATTCCAGTGGTTTGGCTATCAGTAAAGCAAACGAATAACCCACTTCCACAGCTCATCTATGGATACCAGTTGGAAAAAGTTACAGCGAAAGAAGCAGAATTAATTAAAGATCCAAAAGAGTTAGAAGTGCGCGCGATTTTCAAGGCACGTGCTGACGCTTTTGGTGAAAAATTAAAAGATGTTCCTGCTGCACTGGCTGCTGATAAAGCGGCTGCTGAGGCAAAAGTAGCTGAACTGAAAGCGGCTAATGCCCCAGCGGCGGACCTTGCTGCTGCTGAAAAAGCACTAGCTGCTGTACCAAAGGATGCTGAAGCTGCTAAAAAGGCTTGGACGGCGGGCAAAACTGGCGCAGAGAATCGCGCTAAGCCGCTTGCTAATATGCCGCGCCATGCTCAGCAGTTTGCGGGTGATCCTGCAGGTGATGAGAAAGCACGTGCGGCATTTGACACATCTCGTCGAAACTTCTTGGCATTGATCTTCTGTTTGATGGTGGGTACTGCGGCATTGCCTCATATTCTGATGCGCTATTACACGACTCCGTCGGTAAAGCAAGCACGTGAGTCTGTGACATGGTCCTTGTTCTTCATCTTCTTGCTTTACTTCACTGCGCCTGCTTTAGCGGTCTTGGTTAAGTATGAGGTCTTTACGATGTTGGTTGGAACGCCATTTGATCAATTGCCGGCTTGGATAGGACAGTGGAATAAGGTTGACCCTGCCTTGTTATCGGTAGTAGACGTTAATAAGGACGGCATCTTCCAGTTGGCTGAAATGACTATTGGTGGTGACATCGTTGTGCTGGTAAGTCCAGAAATTGGTGGCTTACCATACGTAATTTCTGGTTTAGTAGCAGCTGGCGGTTTAGCAGCAGCGCTGTCCACTGCCGATGGCCTACTATTGACCATTGCAAACGCCTTATCGCACGACTTGTACTACAAGATGATTAATCCAAATGCACCTGCTGCACGGCGCATTTTAATTTCAAAAATCTTGTTGCTTGTTGTTGCGTTGGCTGCAGCCTATGTAGCGGCTCAAAAGCCAGCAGATATCTTGTTCTTGGTATCTGCAGCCTTCTCCTTTGCTGCCGCAGCGTTCTTCCCAGCCCTGGTGCTTGGCATCTTCTGGAAACGCGCTAATAAGATAGGCGCTTGCGTTGGTATGGTGCTTGGACTCGGAATCACGTTCTATTACATGGCGACGACTCAGCCGTGGTTAAGAGGTGTTTTCGGTGTGACTTCGCCAGTTGAACTTTGGTACGGCATCCTACCGATCTCCGCTGGTATTTTTGGAGTACCTCTTGGGTTTGCAGCAATTATCTTGGTGAGCTTGTTAACCCCAGCCCCAGGTAAAGACATTCAAGAGTTGGTCGATCACGTACGTTACCCAACGTTGCGTGGCGACATCAATACGCAAGCTACTTAAGTTGTCAGATTGATTCTCGGGTTCATTCCCGAGGTTTTATAAACCCGCTCTTCGGAGCGGGTTTTTTATTACCCAGAAATAATTTGGCACCCCAAGTAATTTAGATTTCATCTTTATACTTACTAACATGACTCCAACTATGATCAATATTGTCAGTAGCGCCATTTTTGCAGTGGCGGTATTACATACTTTTTCAACTAAGTTTTTTGAACACCTTGCGCATAAATATCCAAACCATTCTGGTATTTGGCATTTACTTGGAGAGGTTGAGGTGGTATTTGGTTTTTGGGCAATGGTGTTGGTGTCATTCTTTTTTGTCTACACCGGACATGATGCGACGATCGCCTACCTTGAGAAACTGAACTTTACCGAGCCGCTATTTGTCTTCGTAATCATGATCATCGCAGCGAGTAAACCCGTTTTAGAGTTTTGTCTTTTCTTAGTGTTACGTGTGACTGCTTTATTACCCGTGAATAAATCGGTTGGGTTTTTGTGGGTCACACTCACGCTAGTACCCTTGCTTGGTTCATTCATTACAGAGCCCGCCGCCATGACCGTGGCTGCCTTGCTCCTACGTAATTACTATTTTTCGAAGCATATTTCACCTAAACTGATGTATGCAGCTCTTGCAGTATTGTTTGTGAATATCTCCATTGGCGGCGCATTAACTCCTTATGCAGCCCCTCCCATCTTGATGGTCGCAAGCACCTGGAAATGGGATCTCTGGTTTATGCTTCAAAACTTTGGCTGGCGCTCTGCACTTGCAGTCGCCACTAATTCTGCCTTACTTGCATTGATCTTCTTTAAAGAATTAAATGCCTTTAAGATTGAGCCAAATGAGAAAAAAATTGATGCGATTCCGTTTGGCGTTATTGCAATCCATTTAGCATTTTTAGTTGGAGTAGTGATCTCGGTTCACCACTCGGTTTTATTTATGGGCTTATTTTTGTTCTTTGTCGGCTACACCGCAGCCTACGCACGCTATCAAAATAAGCTGATTATTCGTGAAAGTTTATTGGTGGCATTTTTCTTGGCCGGGCTTGTGGTTCTGGGTGGACAACAAAAATGGTGGTTGCAATCCCTTTTGGTGAACTTAGATGCGACTTCGGTTTATTACGGTGCCACCGTTCTCACAGCAGTAACCGATAATGCTGCGCTCACCTATTTAGGGTCGCTGGTTGATGGGCTCTCTGATGAATTTAAGTATTCATTAGTTTCTGGTGCCCTCACTGGCGGTGGCTTAACGGTGATTGCTAACGCCCCCAATCCCGCAGGCTTCTCCATTCTGAAGCCCAGCTTTGATGAAGGTGCAATTAGCCCCCTCTACTTATTTTTATATGCGCTACCGCCAACGATTATCGCGATCATCGCATTTCGATTTATCTAAGCCTTAGCCCAAAAGATTAAAGGCCATGACCCCTCGGTTATGGCCCTTTTCTTTACAGATAAAATGAAAGTATGTCTAAATTTTGGAATTTCATACTATTTCAGGTTGGTTGGTTCGCATGCATTCTTGGTGCGGCTAATAATCAGGTTTTATGGCCCGTCTTGGGTAGCCTGTTGTATCTTGCCATTCATGTATTGCGCTCAGAGCAACCCAATTTAGAGTTAAAGCTCATATTGAAGGCTGTTTTATTTGGAGTGAGCGCTGACACACTGATAGCAAATGTAGGCTTTTTGCACTTCCAAGATGCTTGGCCTAGCCCCTACTTATCACCTTTTTGGATGTGGACTCTCTGGGCGTTGGTGGCAAGCACTATTAATGGATCCCTATCTTGGTTGCGCGATAGGCCAGTATTAGGGGCGGTATTGGGGGCTATAGCGGGCCCATTGTCCTATGAAGCAGGTATTCGGATGGGTGCAGGCTCATGGGGGGTTAATGGACAGCTGGGCGGTCTTGTTCTTCTCGCAATCGTTTGGGGCGCCACTATCCCACTGTTGTTTTATTGGCATCACCGCCATATAGGAGCTAGCCTAGAACAAAATAAGTAAATTCTTTTTAAAAGTGGCTTGCAAATAGTACTGTTTTTATATACAGTAACTTTTATGTTGATAAAAAACCCAAAAAACTCAAAAAACAGCCTAACAAAAACTGAAAAAGGATTAAATATGGCCTTGGACGATAAGAGAAAATCAGCCTCATCCGAATTTGACGGTATGAGCGGAGACAAGCAAAAGGCACTGACTGCCGCCTTAGCGCAAATTGAAAAGCAATTTGGCAAGGGCTCAATCATGAGATTGGGCGATGCAGAGATTCATCAAGATATTCAAGTGGTATCGAGCGGTTCATTGGGCCTAGATATTGCCCTTGGCGTCGGTGGTTTAGCTCGTGGTCGCGTGATCGAGATTTACGGCCCTGAGTCCTCAGGTAAAACAACGCTAACCTTGCATGCCATTGCAGAGATGCAAAAGATTGGTGGAACTTGCGCCTTTATCGATGCTGAGCATGCCCTTGATGTTCAATACGCTTCACGCCTTGGTGTGGACGTTAACAATTTATTGATATCACAGCCAGATACTGGCGAGCAGGCTTTGGAAATCGCTGACGCCCTAGTTCGTTCAGGATCTATCGATTTGATCGTGATTGACTCAGTAGCAGCCTTAGTTCCAAGGGCAGAGATCGAAGGCGATATGGGAGATTCTTTACCTGGCTTACAAGCACGTTTAATGAGCCAGGCCTTACGTAAGCTCACTGGCGCGATCAAGCGTACTAATACTACGGTCATCTTTATTAACCAGATTCGCATGAAGATTGGCGTGATGTTTGGTTCCCCTGAAACGACTACAGGCGGTAATGCATTGAAGTTCTACGCTTCGATGCGTTTAGATATTCGTCGTATTGGTAGTATCAAGAAGGGCGATGAAGTCGTTGGCAATGAGACCCGCGTGAAGGTAGTGAAGAACAAGGTTTCCCCTCCGTTCCGTGAGGCGATCTTCGACATCATGTACGGCCATGGCATCTCTAGAGAAGGGGAAATTATCGATATGGGCGTTGAGGCAGATATCGTAGAGAAATCCGGCTCTTGGTACAGTTACAACGGAGACCGCATCGGTCAAGGCAAAGATAATGTGCGTGACTTCTTAAAAGAGAATCCAGCCATTGCTCAAGATATTGAATCTAAAATTCGCGAGAAGTTAGGTGTGAAGACTGGAACAGCAGTAGTAAGCGACGTTGTTAGTGAAGAAGAGGAAGCCTAATCGTTCAATGTCAGAGTTAGGCAGCACAACTAAAAAAAGTAATAAACAAAGCCCGAGTCTAAAAGCTCGGGCTTTGCGCCTTTTATCGATGCGAGA
>CANISN010000109.1 GCA_947470165.1 Burkholderiaceae bacterium
CACGATGCCCAAAGAAATATCTTTTAAAGGTCGATCAAAGTAAGGTTCGCAAACGGAGCGTACTGCGCCCTCTAATTCTTCCACACGGGTATCTGCAGGCACCCAACCTGATTCCACATGCAATTCTGCTACACGCCGGTAATCTCGATTAAAAAAAGCTAAAAAGTTAAGTGCTAAGTAGTTTTTGTCAGACTCACTTAATGCGCCAACAATCCCAAAATCTAGAGATATAAATCGTCCAAAGCTATCTGGCTCTAAGCTAATCATGATGTTTCCAGGATGCATATCTGCATGGAAAAAACCATGTTCGAATACTTGAGTAAAGAATATCTCCACACCCTCTGCTGCTAATTTTTTGAAATCAACGCCAGCAGCACGTAATTCATCAAAACGTCCGATAGATATACCGTTCATTTTTTCCATGACAATCACATTGGTATGACATAAGTCCCAATACATTTCTGGAATCATGAGCTTGTCTGAATCAACAAAATATCTTCTTAACTGACTAGCATTAGCAGCCTCACGCATGAGATCAAGCTCATCATGCAAATATCTATCGAACTCCGCAACGTTTTCAGTTGGCTTTAAACGACGACCATCAGAGGATAGTTTTTCAATAATTTTTGCTAGGTCGTACATTAAAGCAATGTCGCTCTCAATGACCGGGAGGATACCTGGACGTAAGACCTTGATCGCAACTTCACGCCCATCCCATTCTGGATGCCTCTCAGTAGCACGTAAAGTTCCAAAATGGACTTGAGCAACAGAGGCGCTGGCTACCGGTGTTGCATCAAAACTAATAAAGATTTCCTCGATAGGCAGCCCAAGCGCCTTCTCAATTAAGCGTCGTGATTCTTCATTAGAAAATGGTGGTACTTGATCCTGTAACTTAGCTAATTGATTAGCGATATCTTCTGGCAATAAATCACGTCGCGTAGAGAGCACTTGTCCAAACTTCACAAAGATCGGGCCAAGGGCTTCCAGAGTCAGCCGAATACGTTCACCCCTAGGTAAAGATTCGCTTGGAGAAGTCCAGCAAATGATACTTAATACACCACGACGAATACCAGGCTTCAATATATCGCGTAATAATGGCAATAGGCCATAGCGCCATGCAGTAAAGAAAATAAAGGAGAGGCGGGCAAGGCGACGCATGCTGAATTAACCTTTTCGCTCTAGAAGTTGGATGCGTTTTTCTATGCGATCAACTGCATCACGTAAGCTGTTTAATTCATTTTTGCGAATCATAAAATCTCGTTTGTTCAAGAGTACTTTTCTTTCTTCGCTCACATACTCCACTAGACTTCCCAGCAGATCAGTTGCAGCTGATTTTCCAGCAGCGGCCCATTTCTTACCTTGACGCACGGCAAAGTTTGCAGGCGCATCTCCGATGAATCGTGCCAAGTCCTCCTCATACTCCCAACGAATCTGTCCTACTAGGCGACCCAGCAATTGAGCTAAGTCTGCATCGCCAGTAATCTTGACCGACTTCATTGCCTGCTCTCGTAAACCATCTAGACCAGCTCCAAGCGAACTTAGTACTTCAGCGGAAACTTCTAATTCCAAAGAGGGGGTATCAAAATCTGTCAAGGAGGTCAAAGAACCTTCGGGAGTCAGCTCAAAACACAGGTTACCGACAGGTAACTTCAACAAAATAACTTTACCTTTATGTCGAGCCAACTCAGCCATAGCCCATGGCTCTGCAGTCAGTACATGATTAATCCCTCGACAAGCAGCAGCTGTAATAGAGTGAATGGAGGAAGATACGGTAGTCATAGGCGTAAAAAACCCGCACAAGTGCGGGCTTTCGATGGAAAGTAACTCAAGCTTAAACTAACTGAGAAATCCCCGCTAGTACCCATCCTCCAGGGCCTGTCACTGGCTTGCTCAGGTTCCAAACTTCAGAGAAGTTATTTGCCTGTGCACCCGCTTGCTCACGAATCATCCCAGTGAACTGCACGCTGCAGTAATACGTATTATCAGTTGTTTCAATTCCTAGCAGTTGCGCATTGAGCGAAACCACATCAGTTTGATTGCTACCATCAGCACGGCCCGAGAGATCTTGCTCGATCGTAGCAAACATCTCAGGAGTAGTGAATTCACGCAATGCTACCAAGTCACCTTGATCCCATGCTTTTTGGAGGCCTGAGAAAAATTGCTTAGAACTCTCTAAAAACGCATATTCATCAAACCCAGGTGGCAAAGTTGATTGAAATGGGACAGGCTCTGCAGCAACACCGCCAAAAGTATTCACAGCTGGCGTAAATGCTGGCTCATGCCTTGGTGACTGATCCAGACTAGCGCGCTGCATTCCTTGTGAAGTTACTTGAGGGCCTTTATTAGCGCCAGACAAAGCAGGCAACATTCTCCTCATTACAAACATGATGACAAATCCAGCGAGAACTGCAATCAATAATCCGGTAATGAGAGAAGATGCACCCTCACCCATACCAAAATGAGACAAGAGATAGCCAATACCAAGACCGGCAGCTAACCCTCCTAAAATACCGCCCATGCCACCAAAGCGACTCGGTGCAGCAGCTGGAGCGGGTGCAGGTGCTGCAGCTGGCTGAGCTTGCTTTTGTGCAGGAGCAGCTTGTTTTTGCATTGGCGCACTTGGTGCCTTGCCAACACTTTTGCCACCACCTAAGCGCGTGGCGTTAGCGTGACCAACACCAGCAAAAATTAAGCTAACACTTAATAAAACTGCCTTGAAAAAATGCTTATTCATATTTTTATCTCCTGTAGAACAACTTTCTTTCATAAACTCTAAAACCAACAAACTTATCAGTATTTAATACCAATATGCAAAGCAACGATACCCCCAGTCATTCTATGGGTATCTACTTCATCAAAACCAACCCCTAGCATCATATCTTTTAGGGTCTTTGCGTCTGGATGCATCCTAATCGATTCTGCTAGATAACGATAGCTTTCAGAATCTTGCGCAATCTTTTCGCCCAACCAGGGCAGCACCTTAAATGAATAGGTGTCATAAACCGGCTGTAAAAAAGCATCTGGCTTGGAGAACTCCAGCACCAGCACCCGTCCACCCGGTTTAATGACGCGGAGCATCTCTGCCAATGCAACATCCTTGTGAGTCATATTTCGCAAACCAAACGCAACCGTCACCACATCAAAGTGCTTATTCGGAAAGGGAATTTTTTCTGCATCGAACTGAACACAAGGTAAAGCCAAACCCTGATCCAATAAACGATCACGCCCCACACCCAACATCGACGCATTGATGTCGCTTAGCCAGACCTGAGCTTCAGTGTTATGGCCAAACCCGGCTGCGCGCGCGAAGGCAGCAGCTAAGTCCCCAGTGCCGCCTGCAATATCTAGCACTTTTTGACCGGGACGTACTTGGGCACGGGCAATAGTGATCTTCTTCCAAAGACGATGGAGGCCAAATGACATCAAGTCATTCATGACGTCATATTTACTAGCTACAGAGTGAAATACCTCCGCAACCTTACTAGCTTTTTCAGCCTCGTCAACACTTTGGTATCCAAAATGGGTCTTACTCATATTCTTCTTTGCTCTACTGAAATAACCATTAATGACTACCGCAGGAATGTCCACCAGCAAGATTCATTGGCGAGTCGCGATCCAAACCGGCAGCGGCCAATTTATCTAAATGCTCTTTCCATAGCGCTGCATGATTCTCACATAAAAATTGCAAATAATCCCAAGAGTACAAACCAGAATCATGTCCATCAGAGAAGGATGGTTTCAGAGCATAGTGGCCCACTGGCTCAATGTTAGCAATGAGAACCTCGCGCTTACCAGTTTGCAAAGTCTCCTGACCAGGGCCATGACCCTGTACTTCAGCCGAGGGAGATACCACTCTTAAGAATTCAAAAGGAAGACGATAAGCATTGCCATTGTCATAGGTGAGCTCCAGCACTTTTGACTGCTGATGAACAACAATATTAGTTGGGATCATTAAACCAACACCCTTTCTATTCCGCCTTGATTGGCTTTAGCAACATACTCCTGCATCCAGTCAGGGCCCAATAATTTTTGCGCCATTTCGACCACAATGTAATCCGCAGTGGTATCACTGTCAGCATCAAAGCGAGTTAAGCCCTGCAAGCATGATGGGCAGCTCGTTAATACTTTAACATCTCCAGTGAATTCATCCTTACGCAACTCATTGGCACCCTTCTCCATTTCAATCTGCTTACGGAAACGCACCTGCGTAGAAATATCTGGACGCGTCACCGCAAGTGTTCCAGACTCACCACAGCAACGATCATTTTTCTGAATCGCTTTCCCATCCTCCAACTGAATCAACTCATTGACTGTCTTGAGTGGGTCTTGCAACTTCATTGGGGAGTGACATGGATCGTGGTACATGTACTTCACGCCAGTTACATTAGAAAGCTTAACGCCCTTCTCGAGCAAATATTCATGAATATCGATAATGCGGCAACCAGGGAAGATCTGTTCAAACTGATAGCCTGCCAATTGGTCGTAGCAAGTTCCGCAAGAAACTACTACTGTCTTAATATCTAAATAATTAAGAGTATTTGCGACGCGATGAAAGAGAACGCGATTATCAGTAATCATTTTCTCTGCTTTATCAAAGTCGCCGTTACCGCGCTGAGGATAGCCGCAACAGAGATATCCTGGTGGCAAGACGGTCTGGACGCCCACATTCCATAACATCGCCTGGGTTGCCAATCCAACTTGCGAGAACAAGCGTTCCGAACCACAGCCCGGGAAATAAAATACTGCTTCAGTATCAGCAGAAGTAGTTTTTGGATCCCGAATAATCGGCACATAATTTGCATCCTCAATATCTAAAAGTGCGCGAGCAGTTTTCTTAGGCAGATTGCCCGGCATTTTCTTGTTCACAAAGAAAATAACCTGTTCTTTTAAGTTCGGCTTAGTGACTGTTGCTGGAGGATGTGCAGTTTGCTTGCGAGCCAACTTACGAAAAATATCATGACCCAAGCGCTGCAGCTTGTAACCCCAACCGATCATGGTCTTACGAACTAAATTGATGGTGTCCGGATCAGTGGCATTTAAAAAGAGCATCGATGCTGCCGTTCCAGGATTAAAGCGCTGCTGACCCATCTTGCGTAACAAGTTACGCATGTTCATAGTTACGTCACCAAAGTCAATCTTGACAGGGCACGGTGATAAGCACTTATGACAAACGGTACAATGTGCCGCAACGTCATCAAACATCTCCCAATGACGAATGGAAATACCACGTCGCGTCTGTTCTTCATATAAGAAGGCTTCGATCAACAAAGAAGTGGCTAAAATTTTATCGCGGGGGCTATAGAGTAAATTTGCCCGAGGTACATGAGTAGCACACACTGGCTTGCACTTACCGCAGCGCAAACAATCTTTTACACTATCAGCAATCGCACCAATATCACTCTGTTGCATGATGATGGACTCGTGTCCCATCAGACCAAAGCTCGGGGTATAGGCAATTCTGAGGTCAGCATGCGGCATTAATTTGCCTTTGTTGAAGCGACCCTCAGGATCAACACGCATTTTGTATGCTCGGAATTCCTTCAATTCCGCTTCAGTCAAATACTCTAACTTCGTAATACCGATACCATGCTCGCCAGAAATAACGCCATCTAATGAGCGGGCTAATTTCATAATCCGATCGACAGCGCGATGAGCATCTTGCAACATCTCATAGTCATCCGAGTTCACTGGAATATTGGTATGCACATTACCGTCACCTGCATGCATATGTAGCGCTATAAAAACTCGCTTACGCAAAATCTTTTTATGGATAGCCTCAAGCTCATTTAGGATTAACTCAAATGCTAGTCCCCCGAAAATAATTCTCAGTTCGGCACGCACTTCTGTCTTCCAAGAGGTGCGCAGGCTATAACTCTGAAGATCTGGAAAATACGTATCTATCTGCGTAAGCCACTCAGTCCATTGCACCCTTACCTTACCAATCAAGTCAAGTGCTTGCTGAACGCGATCACCCAAAATTTCTGCAGTTGGTATTTCGTAATCTTCGCTTGCCTTACCTAATGGCAAAGCACTCTTTTTTAAGAATGCTTCTAGACCATCTAGTACTTGCAGTTTGTTTTTAAGGGAGAGTTCGATATTGATACGTTCGATACCGTCGG
>CANISN010000110.1 GCA_947470165.1 Burkholderiaceae bacterium
GCAAAGGGAAGCCATTTTCTGGTCTCAACATTTCACCATTCATACCCCAAGCAACAATGGTGTCATTTAAGCAACTCTCGAGATTGATGGTGCGAGTCATGCCAGAGCCGTCACCACCTTCAGCCAACATGAACTTGCCTTTTTTAAGATCAGCGCCACACTCTTCTAACAATACCTTTAAGGGGACACCGGTAAATTCGCAGCAAGATAACATGCCGTGCGTGTACTGCACCGTAGGTACTGCAACGTTGCCCCACTCTAATCCTGTATTAGCGCCACACTCAATAAAATGTGTGCGAGATACCGATGGCAATCTCATTAAGTCATTCATTGTAAAGACGCGTGGGTTCTTTACCAATCCATTAATCATCAAACGATGTGTTTCTGGATTCAGGTTGTACCAACCCTGATGATGACGCTCAAAATGTAATCCGTTCGGGGTGATCGTGCCGAACAAGCCCTGCAGCGGGGTGAAGGCAACTGAAGCGGCAGAGACGCGAGTTAAGCCTGGAGACTCACGACGAATGAGATTGGCTTCATAAATAGATGGTATGCCATAAGGCATCGTCGCTACATTCTTACCAAGCGTAGTTTGCCACTCCTGCTTTTCTAGAATAGCAGGATCGCCCTCACCCGCAGCCAACGCTAGCGGAGCCGTAAGGCCAGCAGTAGCGCCACCAAGGGCTGTCATAAAGCCCTTACGTAAAAACCCACGGCGGTTTTCATTCAAACCATTGGCGTTGATATCGGCAATCAATTCTTGCGAAATAAAATGCTCAGGCGCCTTGACCAAGCGAGCCCGATGACTCGATTTTTCGATAGCGCTGATGTCTTTTACGCTTATCTCAATATGTTTTTTGGTCATGTGATCTCTACTTTATTAAATAGATACTTTAAAATTTAATGCAAACTCTCAGCAATTTTGGCGCACACTGTTTGGCACATCTCTACGGTTGCGTTATCTGCAATTGAATAAAAAACAGTGGTTCCCTCTTTACGTCTTAGTAAGATTCCCACCTTATGTAATACGTTAAGATGACGTGAGACATTAGCCTGGCTTGAGCCACACAACTCAACAACTTCAGAAACAGACTTTTCGCCACTACAAACCGCATACATGATGCGCAGGCGCGATGGTTCCGAAAGCACGCTGAAATATTCAGCAACCCGCGAAAATACCTGCTCCATTACTTTTGGAGAAAGGTTTTTAGTGGCTTTCTTTACTCGTACTTTGTTATTCATCGAATTTAACAATATATGCACATAGATGCATATTTGACTTCAAAGTAACTATTACCTCTATAGTGGGATACCCTAGGTCCAAAGGCAATACAATCAAAAAATGGATATTGATGCAATTCTGCTCTCACTAAAACTGGCTTTTTGGACCATGGCCTTGATATTGCCATTTGGGGTTTGGGCCGCCCATCATCTAGTTAAGCTCAACAAGAGTCGTCCCTGGTTTGAGGCGGCTTTAGCTCTTCCGCTTGTTTTGCCCCCTACCGTACTTGGTTATTATTTTCTAGTAGGCTTTGGTGGCAAGAGTTTTTTGGGCATCCCCTTGGTTTTCTCATTCTCTGGAATATTGCTCGCCTCCCTCATTGTGAACCTACCGTTTGCAATTTTGCCCATACAAAGAGCGTTTGAAGCCATTAATCCAGAAATTCGAGAAGCGGCTCAAGTGAGCGGCTTAAGCAATTGGCAACTATTTCGCCTGATTGAGCTTCCCCTAGCTTGGCGCGGGATTATTAGTGCAGGTGTAATGACCTTTGCCCATACCCTCGGTGAATTCGGCGTTGTCCTGATGGTTGGCGGAGCCATACCCGGAGAAACAAAGACTGTATCAATAGCAATCTACGACAAAGTACAAAGCTTTGATACTGCTGGCGCAGGTTTACTCGCCTTACTTTTGCTGGCAACCTCTTTAGTCGCCATCGGGATCTCCTACGGAGTCTTTGGACGAAGCCTCTCTCGCTCAAATGGAGGGAGGACTTAATGCTCAAGGTGCAGCTATCCCAAAGCATACCAATGCCTATTCAAATTCACCTGGAATGTCAGCCTGGAGAATTACATGCATTGGTGGGGCCATCAGGTAGCGGTAAAACTACTGTACTAAGAACTATTGCGGGATTAAGGCAGTCTTCGACGGGCCTGATTGAATGTGACTCTCAGATCTGGTTTCAGGGCGATGAACTCCATGGAATTAGTAAAGTACTTGCGGCAGCTCAGCGGTCTTGCGGATTTCTATTCCAGCAATATGCCCTCTTTCCGCACCTCAATGCCATAGAAAACGTCTGCATCCCTCTGCAAAATTCTGGACTTAATAAAAGCGAACGAAAAACAATTGCCCGTGAGTGGTTAGAAAAAATGGGCATTAGTGAGCTAGCAGAGCGCATGCCACATCAATTATCTGGCGGTCAACAACAACGGGTTGCTCTAGCAAGAGCATTAGCAAGAAAGCCAAAGATCCTATTGCTTGATGAGCCTTTTTCAGCAATTGATACACCAACGCGGCAAGGCTTATACAAAACACTAGCTGAGCTTCGCAAAGATTTAAATATCCCGATTCTGCTGGTAACGCATGACTTAAGAGAGGCTGATTTACTAGCCGATCAAATTACAGTGATTGATCAAGGTATAGGTCTACAAACAGCAGCGCCACAAACTCTTTTTCAAAAACCACGAAATTCTCGTGTTGCTCAATTAGTCGGAATCAGTAATATGTTCCATGGTATTTTTGATGCTGGCAAACTCATATGGGATGGTTGCGGACATATTTTTTCAGTAGTCGATAAAGGAAAGATTCCACCGAATGCAAGAGTTGCATGGGTCGTCCCGCAGAGTGGTTTGAGTGTTCATGAAAATCGCTCTAATAGCAGCGTTCAAGCAACAGTGGAAAAGATGAGTAGCCTTGGACAAATAGCGGTCATTCAATTACGGATTGAAAATAGCGACAACACGATTGAATGGGAGGCCTCTTCAGCGGAAGTAAAGCGGCTCCAGATGGGCTTAGGCAGTCAAATGTATCTTGAATTGGATGAGAGCCAAATTCATATCATGCCCTTACGCCCTATAAATGATCCGAGACGCTTTATTGGGCTGTGAAAAAGAGTTTGTGTTCGGAATAGGCATTGAGTATCAAACCCACCCTGTTAATTATGGCCATACGAATCAAATATATGACAAAACCCTATGCATAGAAAAAGTATTTTAATTTTTATGATAATATCTTCAAAATATTCTTAATAACCCCTTCAAAAAATGGAGCTTTATATGAAAAATAGTCGTCGCCAATTTATGATTTTGTCTGCTGCTGGTGCTTGCACCTTGGCCTTGAACGGAACAGTTCAAGCTCAAGCCATGGTTGCTGAAACTGATCCACAAGCTGCTGCTTTGGGTTACAAAGCTGATGCTAGCAAAGTAGATAAAGTAAAGTTCCCCAAGTATGCTGCTGGTCAAGTATGTAGCAACTGTGCCTTGTATCAGGGTAAAGCAGGTTCAGCTGCTGGTGGCTGCTCTTTGTTTGGTGCTAAGCAAGTTGCTGGCCCTGGCTGGTGCTCTGCTTACGCTAAGAAAGCAGCTTAATGATGTACTTCAACATGCAATAAAAGAGCTGCTTCGGCAGCTTTTTTACTCCCTCTTTTTAGCTGCCATCCCTAGCAATGCCGACATACCAGTATGCCTTGCACCCTCTGCCAATTCTTTTTCATAGCAGCGCAGGTCTAGTATTTCAAATCCATCACTAAGCTTACGAATCATATCTTCTGTATAGAGGTGCTCTATCAGCGATGGCCCACCGGTTTTATATTCCAGTTGCTTAGGCGTATAGCCTTGCAGAATAAAGATACCACTTGGCTTTAATGCGATTTGAACCTGCCTGAAAATTCTAGTCCGCATTTCTGGATCAGCAAACTGAATAAAGATGGCAATGATCGCATCGTATGCATTTTCTTGCCAATCAAAACCATCGGTATCACAAAGTGAGTATTCAATTTCAACCGCATGATCTTTAGCAAATTGCCTTGCTTTGGCTAGCGCAATATCAGATACATCAAATCCTGTGACGCGCATGCCCTGCTTTGCAAGCCAGACACCATTGCGTCCCTCACCATCAGCAATACACAGAACAGAATTCCCTGGCTTTAAATATCGAGATGATTGTTCAACAAGATACTCATTGGGTTCTTTGCCAAAGATAAACTCTTCTTTATCAAAACGGGTATTCCAAAACTGGGTTGCGTTGCTAAACCCCATTTACTTTTTAAATCCACCAATCAGATCATTCTTCAAGTCAGTAACATTCTCAAGGCCGACAGCAATGCGGACAAGACCATCGGTAATGCCCGCGGCTTTACGAGCCTCCGGACTCACTCGGCAATGTGTAGTAGTTGCAGGATGAGTAATAGTCGTTCGAGTGTCTCCCAGATTTGCTGTAATCGAGCAAAGCTTGGTTTGATTAATCAGCTTGAATGCTGCTTTCTTGCCACCCTTTAGCGTGAAAGAAAGAATCGCCCCACCTGCCTTTTGTTGGCGTTTAGCTAGAGCATGCTGAGGATGTGACTTTAGTCCTGGATGATAAACACGCTCAACGCCGGGCTGTTTTTCTAACCACTGTGCAATTTGTAAAGCATTCTGACTCTGCTGCTTCATACGCAACTCGAGAGTCTCTAAACCTTTTAGAAATACCCAGGCATTGAATGCTGACAGTGTCGGGCCAGCAGTTCTCACATAGGGAAATACTTTACCCATGATGAAATCCTTGCTACCCACAATCGCACCACCAACAACACGGCCTTGACCATCCAAATACTTGGTTGCCGAATGAATCACTACATCCGCACCCAAGGCAAGAGGTCGTTGCAAGGCTGGTGTACAAAAGCAGTTATCCACCGCAAAAAGTGCCTTTGCTTTTTTGGCAATTTTTGAGATAGCCTTAATGTCTGCAATCTCAGTCAAAGGATTAGACGGCGTTTCCAAATAAAATAATTTGGTATTTACTTGAACAGCATCTTGCCAAGCTTGGGTATTAGATAAATCTACATAGGTAGTTGTGATACCAAAACGTCCAAGAATATTGCTAAATAATTGGATGGTGGCACCAAAAACAGAGCGGGAGCACACCACGTGATCGCCCGCCTGAAGATGTGCCATAGCCATTGTCAATATTGCAGCCATACCTGAGGAAGTCGCAATACAGGCATCTCCCCCTTCTAAGGCAGCAAGACGGTCCTGAAACATGCTGACTGTTGGATTAGTAAAACGAGAATAGATAAAGCCTTGATCCGCATGAGCAAAACCGTCGGCTGCTAGTTCAGCACTATCAAAACAAAAACTGGAGGTCAGAAACATAGCCTCTGAATGCTCTTGGTATTCAGCGGTGCGCCGAGTGCCAGCTCGAACAGCCAGGGTTTCAAGCGCAAGCTTTGAGAAATCAGGTTTTTTGCGGGGTGTTGTACTCTTCATACCGCTATTTTGACACCGAATCGCAAAATTGCCTTAGGCTGCCTCCCCTGGGGAACTTGATCGTTGTTTTTAGTCTTCGGTAGCCAAATGCAGGTGAAGCTGCGAGTGGGCAAAATCACTTGAATCACGTTGCCGATCAGCCTTAGCCTCCGAGGTGTTACGAGCCGCCTCTAATGCATCTAAGTAGGAGTCATTAATATCGCCTGTGACATAGTGACCATCGAAACAAGACGCTTCAAAATGCTGGATATTGGGGTTGATATCCTTAACGGCCTGTTTCATATCCTCAACACTTTGATAAATGAGCTGGTCTGCACCGATCAAATTATTAATCTCATCATCAGTTCGGCCATAAGCAACTAACTCACTTCGTGTTGGCATATCGATACCATATACATTCGGAAAGCGAACAGGAGGCGCTGCAGAGGCAAAAATGACTTTCTTAGCGCCAGACTCACGAGCCATCTGCACAATCTCAAATGAGGTTGTGCCA
>CANISN010000111.1 GCA_947470165.1 Burkholderiaceae bacterium
TAAAACAGAAGTACTTTCTTTGCCAGTCATCAAAGATGAGCATGCAGCAGATGGCACTCGTAAGTGGTTGCTAGACGTTGGCGCTGGTAATGCAGTGGAGTCGGTATTTATTCCTGAGGATGATCGCGGCACGCTGTGTATTTCTTCTCAGGCAGGTTGTGCAGTCAATTGCCGTTTTTGCTCAACTGGGCATCAAGGTTTCTCACGCAACCTCACTGCTGGTGAAATCATTGGCCAATTGTGGTTTACAGAACACTTGCTCCGTAATGATCCCAATGCGGTCCGTCGGATTGAAGCGTATCCAACGCCAGGTTGGGAACACACTGGGCGCGTTATCTCGAATGTGGTGCTGATGGGTATGGGTGAGCCGCTACTCAACTATGACAACGTGGCGACTGCTTTGCGCTTAATGCTAGACGACCGAGCTTATGGTCTATCGCGTCGCCGCGTCACTGTATCAACCTCTGGTGTTGTACCTATGATGGATCGCTTGGCACAAGATTGCCCGGTGGCATTGGCTGTTTCATTGCATGCGCCAAACGATCAGTTACGCGATCAACTGGTACCGCTCAACCTCAAATACCCCCTCAGAGAATTGCTGGCTGCCTGCGAAAGGTATCTACCTTTTGCGCCAAGGGATTTCTTAACTTTTGAATACTGCATGCTCGATGGTGTGAATGACTCTGACATTCAGGCAAAAGAGTTGGTACGCTTGTTGGCTAACATTAAGTGCAAGGTGAACTTGATTCCATTTAATCCATTCCCTGAGTCTGGATTGAAGCGCTCATCAGCACAACGTATTCATGCCTTTGCGAGTATTTTGTTAGATGCTGGCATGGTAGCAACCGTTCGTAAAACCCGTGGTGATGATATTGCAGCTGCCTGTGGTCAACTAGCAGGTGATGTCGTAGATCGCACCAGAGTCCGTGAGCGTGCCATTCATGACAATCAAATCAAGTTAGATCAAGATCAAGATTTAGATACAGATGCAGAGGATCTTGATGAAGAAGAGCCAGAGTACCAAGCTCAGCACTCAGTCCAATGGCTTAAAAGATTAGACGACTAATTTAACCCACTTTTTTTATGAGTAATTCATCTAACAATCCTCCAAAGCTAGCCTTAGGCCCAGAGCCAAAGCGTGTAACGCGTCAAGCCACAGTGGCTTGGAAAACAAATATCATCACGATCGGTGGTGATGCACCTGTGCGCGTTCAGTCGATGACCAATACCGATACTGCCGATGCCATCGCTACTGCTATTCAGGTTAAGGAATTGGCTCGCGCCGGATCAGAGATGGTGCGCATTACGGTAGATACGCCAGCAGCTGCAGCGGCAGTACCTTACATCCGTGAGCAGTTAGACAAGATGGATGTATTGGTACCTTTGATCGGCGACTTTCATTACAACGGTCATACTTTATTAAATGACTACCCAGAGTGCGCTAAAGCTCTATCCAAATATCGAATTAATCCAGGCAATGTAGGGAAGGGCGCTAAACGCGATCCGCAATTTGCACAAATGATTGAGGCTGCTTGTAAATATGACAAGCCTATTCGGATTGGCGTGAACTGGGGTAGCTTAGATCAAGACTTGCTCGCAAGCGTGATGGACAGAAATGCGGCATTAGCAGTCCCTAAGACAGCTCAAGAAGTCATGATTGAAGCCTTGATTCAGTCGGCACTGCAGTCCGCTGAAAAAGCGGTAGAGCTGGGTATGAATGCCAATCAAATTATTTTGTCTTGTAAAGTCAGCAACGTACAAGATTTAGTGGCTGTGTATCGTGATCTCTCGCATCGCTCAGATTACCCATTACATTTAGGTTTAACCGAAGCGGGCATGGGCAGCAAGGGGATTGTTTCCTCAACTGCAGCATTGGGAATCTTGTTACAAGAAGGTATCGGTGACACCATTCGAGTCTCTTTAACTCCCGATCCAGGTGCGCCCCGTGAGAACGAGATTATTGTTGCCCAAGAGATTTTACAAACCATGGGACTGCGTAATTTCACGCCCATGGTGATTGCTTGCCCTGGTTGTGGCAGAACTACCAGCACTACTTTCCAAGAATTAGCTGCCAATATTCAGTCTTATCTGCGCCAACAAATGCCAGTGTGGAAGAAAACGCATCCTGGTGTAGAGGCTATGAATGTTGCTGTCATGGGCTGCATCGTGAATGGCCCTGGTGAAAGCAAGCATGCCAATATTGGCATCTCTCTGCCAGGTACGGGTGAGACTCCAGCGGCGCCAGTTTTTGTTGATGGCGTGAAGGTGAAAACTTTACGTGGCGACAATATTGCCCAAGAGTTTCAGGTGATCGTGGATGATTATGTCAAGCTCAACTACGCGCCGAAGTATAAGAAATAAACAAGAACATACAAGAAACAAAAGCAACAATCCATAATAAGAACAATAAAGAACGACACCTTAAGTACACATCATGACTGATTCAGTAAACCCAGCTAAAGCTCAAAAGATTCAAAAGATCAATGGCGTTCGTGGCATGAATGATCTCTTGCCGGCTGATGCTGCGCAATGGACGCATCTAGACCATGTCTTGCGTGATCTTGCTCGTGCTTATGGTTATGAGTTCTTGCGCACTCCGATTGTGGAAGCGACTGCAGTATTTCAGCGTGGGATTGGTGAGGTAACCGATATTGTTGAAAAGGAAATGTATTCCTTTGAAGATCGTCTTAATGGAGAACAGCTCACATTGCGTCCCGAAGGGACTGCCGCCTTAGTTCGCTCTGTGATTGAAAACAATTTGCTGTACGAAGGACCAAAGCGTCTTTGGTATACCGGCCCGATGTTCCGCCATGAGCGTCCACAACGAGGTCGTTATCGTCAGTTCCATCAATTTGGTATTGAGGCACTTGGCTTTGCAGGGCCTGATATTGATGCAGAAATCATTTTGATGGGTCAGCGCTTGTGGGATGAACTCGGCCTGAAAGGTGTGCGTTTAGAGATTAATTCTTTAGGGCAGGCGAATGAGCGAGCTGAGCATCGCGCTGCCTTAGTGATTTATTTTGAGCAGAACAAAGCGCAACTAGATGAAGATTCACAACGCCGTTTATTAACGAATCCCTTACGCATCTTGGACTCTAAAAATCCAGCAATGCAGGATTTGATTGAAGGTGCACCGAAGTTATTAGATTTCTTGGGTGAAGAGTCCCTTAAGCATTTCGAGGGCGTTCAGGCTTTGCTCAAGGCAAATAATATCCCCTGTAAGATTAATCCCCGTTTAGTGCGTGGCTTGGATTACTACAACCTCACTGTATTTGAGTGGATTACCGAAGAATTAGGAGCCCAAGGCACCATTGCCGGTGGCGGTCGTTATGATCCTTTGATCGAACGTATGGGCGGCAAAGCTGCTCCTGCCTGCGGATGGGCAATGGGCATGGAGCGTGTCCTTGAATTAATGAAGGTCTCTGGATCATTACCAGAAGCTCTGGCCCAATGCGATGTCTTTGTGCTGCATCAGGGTGGCGAAACCCTGACTGCTGCCATGATTATTGCTGAGCGCCTGCGCAGTGCAGGGATCGATGCCATCTTGTTTTGCCCTCCAGATGGTCAAGCAGCCAGTTTTAAGTCCCAAATGAAGAAAGCGGATGCGAGTGGCGCGGCCTATGCCATCATCATTGGGCCAGATGAATTAGCCAAGGATGAGGCGCAACTCAAGGATTTGCGGAGTAGTGGCGAGCAGAAGGCGGTAGCACTAGACAGCGTTGTAGAAGCGGTAATTGATGCCATCGTTGGTGCCACCGAATAGAATTACGAGATCGATTATTAAAGTCGTATTTAAATACTGTATTTATTAGCTTGGATTGATATGCCTTTAGACCTAGAAGAACAAGAAAAATTAGATCAACTTAAAGCATTCTGGCAAAAATATCGTAACCTCATCACGGGTGTGCTGACTGCCGCTTTATTTGCTTATGCCGCCTATAGTGGATATCAATGGTGGCGCACGAGCCAAGCTTCAGCAGCTTCTCAGCTTTACGAGACAATGGTGAGCGCCATTAACAAGGGTGATAAAGATCAAACTTTGCGCGCTGCCGATGATTTGCAAAAGCAGTTTGCTGGAACGCCGTATGCAGCAATGTCTAGCCTAGTTGCTGCAAAGATTGCTTCAGATGCTGGTGATAGCGCTAAAGCAATGGCCTATTTGCGCTGGGCCACCAAGAATGCGTCTGACCAAGGTTATTTAGCTTTGGCAAAATTACGTTTGACAGCGCAATTGATTGAGCAGGGCTCTGAAAAAGACTTTGCAGAAGCGGACATTATCCTCAATGAAAAGCCAGTATCTGGATTTGAGGCCTTATGGTTAGAGCGTCGTGGTGATTGGTATTTATCGCAGAAGAAAACAGCTGAGGCTCGTAAGAGTTACGAAGCAGCTTGGGTGCAGTTAAACCAAGTAAAAGAATTCCCTGAAGAGGCGCGTCGCCTTCTCAAGGTTAAATTGGATGCCGTCGGGGGAGTAGCTCAGTAATGGTAGATTACAAACGTGTAGCAAAGCTAGTAAGCACAGCTCTAGTATTGGGTTCTGTTCTAGTGGCCTTAGTGGCTTGTTCTGGTGGCTCACGTGTTCGTAAGCCTGCTGAACTAGTTCCTGTTAGCAACCAATTTGACTTGGCTCCCGTATGGTCAATTAGTGTTGGCGCTTCTGATCCATTTAACTTTCACCCTGCAGTGGCAGGGGATGCAGTGTATGCAGCATCCCATCGTGGCAACCTAGTCAAAATTAATATGATGACCGGGAATAAGGTGTGGGAAGTCTCGGTACCGGATCGTCTTTCAATTGGTCCAGGATCAGATGGACGCACTACCGCTGTTGTTACCACTAAAGGCATGGTCTATGCCTATGACGATACCGGTAAGCGAATCTGGAATGTCAGTGTTGGCAGTGAAGTTTTATCTGAGCCTGTAGTCGCTGGTGGCATAGTCATCATTCGAGCATTAGATAACCGCTTTATTGGTTTTGATGCTCAAACAGGCGCGCGTAAATGGACCTACCAACGCCAACAGTCCGCCTTGTCTTTGCGAGTGGGCTACGGCATGCTAGCAATTGGTAATGAGGTGATTGTGACCGGCTTTGCTGGTGGGCGGTTTGGCATGATTGCGATTGCCAACGGCGGCCTCGTTTGGGAAACACCCGTGTCTTTCCCGAAAGGCTTCTCTGAAATCGAGCGTTTGAATGATGTGACGGCCAAGCCAAGTATGGAAGGCGAGATTATTTGCGCAGTATCTTATCAAGGCCGCGTGGGTTGCGGTCAGGCGCGTACAGGTAACTTACTGTGGTTCAAAGATTATTCAAGCTATACCGGTACAGCCCAAAGCCCTGATTTAGTTTTCTCATCCAATGAAAAATCTTATGTCACTGCATTTGCTGTGAAAGATGGCTCGCAAGCTTGGGAAAATACGCAACTGACCTTTAGGGATGTAGGCGAGCCAATGGCAGTTGGTAAGGTATTACTAGTTGGTGATGCGCAAGGTTATGTGCATGCACTCTCACAAGCGAATGGTGAAATGCTGGCACGCATTCGTCATGACAGTAGTCCAATCACTGCCGCGCCGATTGCGGTGAATGGCCTCATCTTAGTTCAATCTCAAGGCGGAAAACTAGCGGCGTACAGTCCAAAATGAATCCAGTCATTACCATTGTCGGCCGTCCTAACGTTGGTAAATCGACACTCTTTAATCGCTTAACGCGCTCACGTGATGCCTTGGTTGCAGACTTTTCTGGTCTCACTCGTGATCGTCACTATGGCAAAGGCCGTATTGGTGAGCGCGCATTTATTTGTGTTGACACTGGCGGTTTTGAACCGGTAGCTAAGACTGGCATTGTCGCCGAAATGGCAAAGCAAACCAAACAAGCCGTTGCTGAATCCGATATTGTTATTTTCTTAGTGGATGGCCGCTTGGGTATGGCGCCACA
>CANISN010000112.1 GCA_947470165.1 Burkholderiaceae bacterium
TAAATGCAGCCAAAAGCTGCACAAGCTAACGCCGAGCCAAGCTTAGTAGAAATACTTTGAAGGTGTAGAGACTAGACGGCACCCATCTAAGTTGAGCAATCGATATGATGAAGGCATAGTCCAGGGAGTAGTGAAAGCTACACAAACCGGAATCCTTTGGTCCCAGGTTCAAGTCCTGGTGGGCCCACCAGAAATGAAAATACCAACCTTCGGGTTGGTATTTTTTTGATCATTTCTTTTATAGCGCTACACTAAACATCTAAAAACCGGGATATATATGCGGATTATTCGATTAGGTGCTGGTGCTGGATATTCTGGAGATCGGATTTTGCCCGCAGTAGAGCTGGCAGAAAAAGGTAACTTAGATTATTTGATATTCGAGTGTTTGGCCGAAAGAACTGTAGCCCTTGCGCAATTGGAGAAAAGTAAAAATTCAAATCTTGGTTTTGATCCACTTCTTAAGGATCGCATGAGGGCAGTATTACTTACTTGTAAAGAAAAGCGAGTAAAGATAATTACTAATATGGGAGCGGCAAACCCTAAAGCTGCAGCGGAAGAAATTCTTGATATTGCAAAAGAGTTGGGTATTCAATCTTTGAAGATTGGTGTAGTGAGCGGGGATGATGTTTTATCAGTAGTGATTTCCGGGGACTTTCTTACAATGGAAGCAGGCGATCCAATATCTGCTCTGAAAAATAAAATTATTTCAGCCAATGCTTATTTGGGCTGCGAGCCAATTGTTGAGGCATTGAAGTTGGGTGCTGATATTGTTATCACCGGTAGGGTATCGGATCCCGCGTTATTCCTAGCGCCCTTGATGTATGAGTTTGATTGGTCAGCTTCAGATTGGAAGTTGCTTAGTCAAGGTATCTTGGCAGGACATTTACTTGAATGTGCGGCACAGGTAACTGGTGGATATTTTGCCGATCCTGGATATCGTGATGTTCCAAATCTGGAAAATCTCGGCTTTCCTATTGCAGAAGTTTCTGAAGACGGTGCCGTAATAATTACTAAAGTTGAGGGGTCTGGTGGCTATGTGACAAAGGCTACCTGTTCGGCGCAGCTTCTTTATGAGATAGACGATCCATCGCAATATTTTCAGCCAGATATCACTGCTGATTTTTCAAAAGTAACCATAACAGAATTGGCGCCCAATCGAATTAAGGTAGAGAATGCAGGTGGAGCGGAGCGTCCTAGCAATATAAAAGTTACTATTGGATTGAGGGATGGATTTATAGGGGATGGACAAATTTCTTATGCTGGCTTAGGTGCAGTCTCAAGAGGTCAGTTGGCACTCCAAGTATTGCAAAAGCGTATAGAAGCATCTGGTACTCAATTTCTTGATATTAGATATGAATTGATTGGCCTAAATGCTATTCATGGCGATCATTTATCACAAGGGTATGAGCCGTATGAGGTCAGGGTTAGAGTGGCTGCTCGAGCAAACACTATAAAAGAGGCTGAATTTGTTGTGAATGAGGTAGAGGCAATGTATCTCAATGGACCTGCTGGCGGCGGTGGAGCTACCAAATTAGTGCGAGAAGTTATATCTGTTGTATCGACACTCATTCCGCGTGAGTTAATTAAACCTTCAGTTTCAATATTGGAGCTATAAATGCTGTTAAGAGATATCGCACACTCAAGAACGGGCGATAAGGGTAATCGCTCAATTATTTCTGTTATTGCCTATGATATAAATGACTTTTCCTTAATTGAATCACAGGTAACCATAGAACGTGTAAAGCTTCTATATAAGGATATTGTTAAGGGGCGAGTTGAGAGGTTTTCTCTTCCCCAGCTTGGCGCACTGAATTTTATATTACATGATGCATTGGGCGGCGGGGTAACAAAATCTCTAGCATTAGATGCACATGGAAAGTCTTTAAGTTCTGCAATATTAAGTATGGAAATTGATCAAAGCATGAAATCATGAAGAAAAAGACCTGGATTGAGGCTGCAATAAACGGAGCATGGACGAGGGCTAAGCAACCAGCTATTCCACTTGCGCCTGATGAAATTATTTCTGAAGCGATAGCTTGTGCGCAAGCCGGTGCATCAATTATTCACTACCATGCTTATGATCCAGCGACGGGTCAGCAGACGGCTTCAGTGGATGTAAATACATACATTATTGAGACTATTAAATCTAAGGTAGATTTAATAGTCTATCCAGCAATTTCGCCTATTACGGCAATTCAAGCAGTTACGCCAGAGGCCGGCGAGTTGAGATATGCTACATCGAGAGCGCTAGGTGAGCAGGGTTTGATGGAGTGGATGGTTGTCGATCCCGGTTCTGTAAATATGCACTCAAATGTTGATCCTAATGGAGCTTCCGGTCCTCAGGGTTACGTTTATATCAATACTGAGGCTACTCTTAGCGTTGCCATGGATTTATCAAAAAAGTTTGGAATACGCCCAAGTTACGCTATATATGAACCCGGATTTATCAGATGGGGCGCTCTTCTGGCAAAAAGATATCAAGTCAAAATGCCAATATATCGATTCATGTTTTCAGATCAATTTACTTTTGGAGCGCCTGTACAGGACTTTGCTTTAGAAGCTTATGTTCGAATGTTGAAAGTCGAGGTGCCAGATGCAGAATGGATGGTTTCAGGTCTTGGTGTGAACATATATCCACTTATTGAGAGGGCGGTACAAATGGGTGGCCACATACGTGTTGGTTTGGAGGACTCCCATCTGGGTTCCACAGAACCAAGTTGGAAAAGTGTTGAGCGAGCAGTATCAGCAGTTACTAGTTCGGGAGGGGATGTAGCAGTAGCAAAGGATGTTAGGAACCAACTAGCTAATTATTAGTGTAAATAACTTGGAGTGATCATGATTAGAATAACAAAGATTATAAATTGCCTTATATTGGCTAATGCGGTATTGCTTAGCCCGCCATTATCAGCGCAGGCATATCCATCTAAACAATTAACATTCATAGTCCCATTTATAGCTGGAAGTGCAACTGATCAGCAAGCAAGAGTAATCGCACAGGGTATTACTGAGTCAACGGGTATACCTGTCGTTATTGATAATAAGGTTGGGGCAAGTGGATTCATTGCAGCGCAGGCAGTAGCCAGTTCTGCGCCTGATGGTTATGTCGTTTTAGTGAGTACTAATACAACCCATGCCGCCAATGAGCATCTTTTTAAGAAGTTACCATATGACCCTGTTAAAGATTTTGAACCCGTCACAGCGCTTAATAAAGGCAGTCAAATTCTAATTGTTAATAAGAATTTCCCTGCTAATAGCGTGAAGGAACTTATTGCTTTGGCAAAAAAGAATCCTGGCAAATACACATTTGGGAGTGGTAGTTCGTCCAGTAGGCTAGCTGTTGAGCTCTTTCAACAAATGGCTGGGATTCAGCTCTTACATGTTCCTTATAAAAGTAGTCCATTAGCAATCAATGATTTGATTGCTGGAAATATTGACTTAATGATTGTGGATGCGCCAAATTCATTGGCGCAAATAAAAGCAAATAATGTACGTGGACTTGCAGTTTCTGGATCATCACGAAATCCATTGGCACCAGAATTGCCAACGATAGCAGAGGCTGGCTTGCAGGGCTATGACATGTCTTATTGGACAGCTGCTTGGGTGCCAGCCAAAACTCCAAAAGCTATTGTTGATAAGATAAACCAATTAATGGTTGCTGCTAGTAAATTAGACCCTGCACAAAAATTTTATACAAGTACAGGTTCCGAAAGATACACAACAACTCCAGACGGGCTAGCTAAATTTCAAGCATCAGAGACTAACAAATGGGGTTTAATTGTGAAAGAAGCTAAGATCGACAAAGAGTAGTGAAAGCTACACAAACCGGAATCCTTTGGTCCCAGGTTCAAGTCCTGGTGGGCCCACCAGAAAAGCAAAGGTCCGTACCGGACACATGGTTTACATCCGGTACCGACCACATAGTTTACAGTTGCCGTTCACCCCAATACTTTGGGACCAAATGGATTCTCTAGGGCACTAACCTGATGAGATTCCATATCAAAGTAAGCCATATCGTAATCCATAAAGCTGACTAACCAGACATCGTCTTCGACTTGGCGCAGTCCTACATCATGGCCAGCGAACACGGTACTAAAGTGAATCTTTTGATTACCCAGACAGATCCTGCCGCATTTAGTCACAGTGACTGTTTTATCGTGGAAGGGGTAACTGACATCAGGGAGCCCTTCATATTTTCGACTTGATGGGGTATAGAGCTGCGCCGGTTTTTTCATCTCCAAGGCTTGATGGGGTCGCTCAAAGTTGTACTCATAGATAAAGTCTTCAAACTTATCTTGTTGTTGCAAAAGTGTTTTGGCAGGGGGTTTAGTCGTCGCTTGCTTGAGTGTTAAATGCATGCGCTCATGCCGACCATTTTGCTGGGGGTTGCCGGGCTTAATACGCTCAATCCTAATCCCTAAGCGCAGCCACCACACGGACAAACTCGACAGACCATAAATCGCATTGGGGCTAGCAAAGGGTACCCCATTGTCTGAGCGAATACTGCCTGGCAAGCCATACTCCTTAAAGAGTTGCTCAAAGACGGTAAAGGCTCCGGCTTCTTTGGTACTTTCTAAGCCCTCACAACAAATTAAAAAGCGCGAGGCATAGTCGGTGACCGTTAAGGGATAGCAATACTGCTTATTGCCGAGCATAAACTCCCCTTTGTAATCCACGCACCATAGGGCATTGGGGGTTTGTGTATTGCTTAATGCGGTACCTTCAAGCTTGCCATACCGGCGCCGTTTCTTTTTGACTAAACCATGGCGATCCAGTACAGCGTGTACGGTGCTCTTGGCTGGCAAAACGAGCTCGGGATAGTGAGTGTGCAATCGGTCTCGCACTTTAGGAGCGCCCCAGGTCGGGAACTCTTTTTTCAGATTCACGATCAATTGCTCAACCTGGAAGGGCAAGCGGTTGGCTTGCCGAAAGGGTCGTCTATTGCGATCCGTAAAGGCTTCTAAACCACTGTCTTTATAACGATCAATGATCTTATGGCCAGTCACTCGGGAGATACCGAACTCCTGACACAGGGTAGCAATCTTCTCGCCATCCAAGTAACGCGACACAAATTTGAGCTTTTCGTCCATCTTAGTACTTTCATTCCACGGCATAGAGTGGTCCCTCCTATGCCAAAAACTGTAAAGTATGTGTCCGGTATAAAACGTAAACTATGTCTCGGGTAGTACAACCAAAACCACCTTCGGGTGGTTTTTCACTTATGGGTTTGGTATTGATTTTTAATCAATAGATGTTTTAATTAGCAGATGTATATCCCTTCACATTTTCTTGAGACTGATCCACCGAAGATCTCTCAATTTATTAAAACGCACCCTCTTGGACTAATGGTTGCCAATGTTGATGGGGATCTGGTTGGAAACCACCTCCCTTTTATGGCGCTCAATGGAAATATAGCTGTTGGGAGCAAGTTAATTTCACACATAGCCAAAGCAAATCCAATATGGAAAGTTGGCGAGAAAAAACAAAAAGTATTGCTAGTCTTTTCTGGATATGAAACTTATATCAGTCCATCTTCATATCCCACAAAGAAAGAAACCCATAAAGTTGTTCCTACCTATAACTATTTAAGCGTTCATATCAATGGAACACTATCTGCCATCCAAGATGAGGGGGATAAACATCAAATTGTGAAGATCCTAACCGAGAAAATGGAGTCAAGCAGAAAAGATCCGTGGGCTGTTACAGACGCCCCAAAAGATTACATTGAAACGATGCTGGCAAACATTGTAGGAGTTGAATTGTTGGTTGAAAAAATCGAAGCCAAGTGGAAGGTTAGTCAAAATCGACCCGCCAGGGATCGCCAA
>CANISN010000113.1 GCA_947470165.1 Burkholderiaceae bacterium
CATGGAGTGGATACTGGATTTTTAGTATTCAATCGCAAGACCTATCCTCGCTTGCTTCGCTTGTTTGAAGAAATCCAAGTTCCGATTGCACCATCAGAAATGTCTTTTTCGGTATCGATTGATAGCAGTCAAAAAACAGGGCACTCTAAAAAAATTGAGTGGGCTGGCAACGATCTC
Organism: Burkholderiaceae bacterium; assembly: GCA_947470165.1. Lineage (GTDB taxonomy): Bacteria > Pseudomonadota > Gammaproteobacteria > Burkholderiales > Burkholderiaceae > Polynucleobacter. Next base: position 178 of record CANISN010000113.1, read on the forward strand.
AATTCTTTTTTTGGACAAAGATCAAACTTGCTTTCGCTCTCCTTTTGGAGAATGGCCTATGACATCTTGCGCTTTAATCGTCTTGCTACTCAACTAGCCGAAGAGCAAATCACCGCTAAGCTTGAATACTCAGAGCCAGACGAGCGTATTAAGGACTTTCTAGATCGCAATCGCTTTAGCACCAGCTTTAGAGAAAATTATTTCTTGCCGATGATTGGCGCAATCTGGTCATGCTCCGTTGAGCAAATGCTAGAGTTTCCCATTCAAACTATGGTGCGATTCTGCCATAACCATGGCCTTTTGCAAATTCAGAATCGCCCGCAATGGCTTACAGTACAGGGTGGATCACGAGAGTATGTGAAGCTTCTGGTAGCTGCTCTAGAAAAACATCATGTGAAGGTTTTACGAGAATCGGTTAACCGCGTCAATGCGAGCCAAACAGAACAATCGCCAGTTGAAGTCATTACGGCTACTGGCTCATATTGGTTTGATGAAGTCGTAATGGCCTGTCATAGTGATCAAGCTTTAGATTTAGTACACGGCATCCCGCAAGAGGCCCGAAATATTCTGGCATCGATTCCCTATCAAAAGAACCGCGCAATTTTGCATACAGATACGAACTTCTTACCTGCTAATGAACGTTGCTGGGCAGCCTGGAATTACACAGCAAAGTCTGGCTCAACACCCACTACACAAAAACATGTGAGCGTGAATTACTTAATAAACCGTTTACAGCCCTTGCCTAAAGTACTTCAAAATACGCAAATTATTGTGAGCTTAAATCCACTTACGGATCCAAACCCACAGTTAGTCCATGAAGAAATTCATTACTCACATCCGTTATTTGATATGCGTGCGGTGCAGGCGCAAAAAGAGTTGCCTTTGATTCAGGGCAACTCCTCTATCTGGTATTGCGGTGCATGGACAGGTTTTGGCTTCCATGAGGATGGTTTGCGCTCCGGTGAGTTAGTAGCTAAAGATCTCATGGAAAGTGTTGCTCACAGCGTTCAAGCAAACTCCACCCAAGATTTTCAATAAATGAATTTGCCAACTATTAATGTGGGAGCGGTAATGCATCGGCGTTTTCGTCCCGCCCAAAATGCATTTGCTTATGGTGTCTTTACTGTGTCCATTCCAATGTATGCGCGCAAAGCAGACAAAAGATTGCTGAGTAAACATGGGTTGAGTGACAATCGATTTGGTCTTTTTTCCTTCTTCGATCAAGATCATGGAGTGGGCAACAAAGATAGTCTTGCCTGGATCGAGAAGATCCTTCAAGAAAATCACATTTACGCTGTAGACGGTGAAATTTGGCTACAAACCTTCCCGCGGGTGCTCGGCTATGTATTTAATCCGGTGAGCTTTTGGATCTGTACGAGAGCTGATGGGCAAGTCCAAGCAGTACTCGCAGAGGTAAATAACACCTTTGGTGAGCGCCACTGCTACCTCCTTCATCATGATTCTGGTGCAGCACTGAAATCTGGCGAGACTCTTGTTAGCAAAAAAGTGTTCCATGTGTCACCTTTCTGCGATGTCCGCGGGGACTATCACTTTCGCTTTTTATTTCCCCAAGATAGCAACTCAAAAAGAAATGTCGTCTGTCGTATTGAGCTCCATGAGGATGGTGCCCCACTGATTAATACCAGCATCAGTGGCTTAACCCAACCCCTTAGCAAAGGTGCTCTGTACCTCGCATTTCTGCGCTACCCTTTGATGAGTCTGGGCGTCATTGGTAGAATCCATTGGCAAGCATTAAAATTGTGGCTAAAAGGCGTCCCTTTTTACTCAAAACCAAAACCACCAGAACTTGAAATTACCCGATGAATCGCCCCGGTCAATCATTATTGTCTCGCCTCATCTTCTCTCGTCCAGAGAGGCTAGAATCTAAACACCAGCAGCATCGTTCGAGTACTGCAACCTTATTTGGCCTGCTGTCTCGATTGTCCAGCGGATATCTTGTACTCACCCTACCGAATAAAGAAATAATAGAGTTCGGTAATCGCGCGGATCAACTTCATGCAGAAATTCAGGTCCTAGATTGGTCTGTCTTTAGGCAAGTGTTGTCTCATGGTGATATTGGCTTCGCCGAGAGCTATATTCGTGGTGAATGGAATACCCCTGATCTGAAAGCTGTCCTGGAGCTCGTCATTCGCAATCGCACCACCCTAGAAAAAGTAATTTATGGAAACTGGCTTGGCTCTTTAGCTTACCGCCTGAGGCATTGGTTTAGGGATAACTCAAAATCTGGTAGCCGTAAAAATATTCATGCGCACTATGATTTAGGCAATGCCTTCTACACACTCTGGCTAGATCCCACCATGAGCTATTCCAGTGCATGGTTTCCTGAGATTGATAAACCATCACTGATGGACGCGCAGCGCGCTAAGATCCAGAAAATTCTTGATTCCATTAACGTCAAAGCTGGGGATAAAATTCTAGAAATAGGTTGTGGCTGGGGCGGCTTCATGGAAGAAGCTTTGCGCAATAATAATCAGATTACTGGCCTGACCTTATCCACAGAACAAAAAGATTTTGCTGAGTCTCGACTTCAAAAAGTCTCAGCAGAATTGAGTAGCCCGAAAAATTTCGAAGTTCGTCTTCAAGACTATCGTGACTGTGCGGAGCAATATGATGGCATTGCCTCCATTGAAATGTTTGAAGCGGTTGGCGAAAATCATTGGGGTGAGTATTTCCAAACCATTGCGAAACGACTCAAAGCTGGTGGAAAGGCTTGTATTCAAACTATTGTGATCGCTGAGGATCTATTTGATCGCTATCGCCACAGTACTGACTTTATCCAGCAATATGTTTTTCCTGGAGGCATGCTGCCATCGCCTTCTAAATTTAAAGCTGCTGCAGCTAGCGCTGGCCTAGAAGTGGAAGCAGAGTTTGCCTTTGGCGCCGACTACGCAAAAACCTTATGTCTCTGGCGTGATAGCTTTAATCAAAAGATTGATGAAATTTATCGATTAGGGTTTGATGAGGCTTTTATTCGTCTCTGGAATTTCTATCTGATGTATTGCGCAGCTGGTTTTTCTGAAAAGAATATTGATGTCGTACAGTACACTTTAAAACATCAGGCTCCTCATCCTTTTAGCGATGTACTTACACCATGAAACAACAGGGACTCAAGAATTTTTTAGAAAAGCGTATCTGGGTGATTGGTGCCTCTAGCGGAATCGGTGAAGCCTGCGCCACTGCTTTAATAGCAGCAGGGGCCAAAGTAGCACTCTCGAGCCGTCGTGCCGAGCGCTTAAACGCTCTCGTACAATTTGGAGACAAAGAGCAAACCATAGTGCTTCCTCTAGATGTAACCAATCAAGAGCAGCTAGAGTCTGCTTATCAATCCATTCTAAAAGGCTGGGGTGGTCTTGATTTGCTGCTCTTTGTTTCAGGTGTGTACACACCATTGCGTGCCGATAATTTTGACTTTACTGTTGCACAAAAAACAATTGATGCAAATTTACTAGGCCCAATGCGAGCGGTCGGAGTGGTCTTACCTAATATGCTGAAGGCTCATGCTGGTCATATTGCTATTGTTGGTAGTGTGGCAGGTTACAGCGGGCTCCCAAAAGCTTTGGCTTATGGACCCAGTAAAGCTGGGATTATTAATTTCTGTGAAACCCTCTATTACGACTTACTACCGCAAGGAGTCAGCGTCCACATGATCTCTCCAGGATTTGTGGCTACTGAAGCTACAGCTCAAAATGATTTTGAGATGCCAGCACTGATTACTGCAAATGAGGCTGCTAAAGAAATTCTAGAAGGCATTCAAGCTGGGAAATTTGATATTCATTTCCCTAAACGGTTTTCAGGATTCTTAAAGTTCCTCAGAATCTTGCCATACCCAATTTACTTTTGGATCATACGACGCTTCGTGAAAATCTAAAGTCAGTAAATTATTTGAACTTATCCTTTCGGATTTTTTGCTCCAAGTGTTCCATTACTGAAATCGCCTTAGCTTTAGTTCCAGCAATTGATGGAGAGGTCACATAGCGACCCTGCATCACAATCGTTGGAACACCATCAATACGATATGCATCGGCCATCTGTCTTGCAGCACGAGCTTTAGATACAACAGCAAATGAACGATAAGTCGCCAAGAAAGCATTGCGATCTATGCCTTGAGAAGCCGCCCAATCTGCAATCTCATTTTCTGTCATCAAACGCTTATTCTCTTTGTGCATGGCATACATCACTTTGTCATTCAATGCATCGCCTTTACCCATGGCTTCTAAGGCATAGAACAACTGACTATGTGGCATGAAGTCGTCACGGAAAGCAACTGGTACTTTGCGGAAGATCACATCCTTAGGCTGGCGCTTAAGCCATGCATTTAACTCGGGCTCAAAGTCATAGCAGTGCGGGCAGCCATACCAAAAGAACTCGATAACCTCAACTTTGCCTTTAGATTCAAGCGGCTGAGGGGTAGGCAAAATACGGTAATCAAATCCCTCTTCGATCTTAGGGCTTTGAGCGCCCGAAAGACCAGAAAAAGAAATTGCCAAACCGAGGGCGGCGGCAGATAAAAGGGTTCGCTTCGATTTAGATAAGGTATTCATGATTTGCTAGATTTAATAACACTCGTTTTAACACCCATACTATTAAGCTTATCTCGCACGGGATTGCTTTCTTCAACACTGTTATACGGACCAACTCGAACGCGCCAGAGTGTATTGCCATCACTATTGATCTCACTCAATTGTGACTGAATGCCTTGAATAGCTAAACTTGCTTTTTGCGCATCAGCATCAGCGCGCTTATTAAATGCGCCCACTTGTAAGAAATAAATTGCATCGGACTTGACTGCTGGAGATGCTATCGTTTCTACAGGCTTTTTACCACTAGCTAGATCCCCGATCGGGTCTGCTGCATTGGTAGCAGGTGCAGATGACTTTCCTTGCAAAGGTTTATTCAAATCTAGAGACTCTGCTGGGGATGTTTCTTCACCCTCTGCAGGCGTAGGGCCAGATTTAATCGTCAGCGGAAGATTAGGGGCTCTTACTCCGGGCCGCTCCTGTGGTGTATTCTTAGAAAGATAGAACGCAATCACAAATGCTGCGCCTAATCCAACCCCTAAGCCTAAAACAAAACCTAGGATGGTGCCGCCATACTCCGAACTAGAAGTATCAGCTTTGGGAATATAGCTAGCCTGTTGATTTATTTTTTTCATCGCATCTCCAACCTTCTTTCTTACTTCTTAAGCACTACCAATCCCTCACAGCTTACATCTTAGCGGGTGCTGATACACCCAATACTTTTAAACCATTTTCTAGCACTTGACGAGTCGCTAAAAGCAAGGCTAACCGAGCAAACTTCAAGGCAGCATCATCTACTAAGACACGATCAGCATTATAGAAAGTGTGAAAATCTCCCGCTAAATCCCGTAAGTAAAAAGCTAGAGCATGGGGAGCTAAATCTGCGGCTGCATCAGTCAGCATTTCTGGATACTCGGCTAAGCGACGTAATAGATAGTCAGAGGCCTTGCTCTGCAGCAAAGAAAGGTCTGCTGATTGAAGGTCAGACACCTGACCGCCCCATTGGGCCAAGATAGAACAAATACGCGCATGGGCATACTGTACATAGAACACTGGGTTCTCATCATTTTGTTGCAATGCTAGATCAATATCAAACACGAATTCAG
>CANISN010000114.1 GCA_947470165.1 Burkholderiaceae bacterium
CAGGTTGATAAGCAAAAGATTGACTTTGAGCGCTTAGGCGTTCTTGGTGACTGGAATAACCCGTACCTCACTATGAACTTTCGCAATGAAGCGGATGAGATTCGTGCGCTAGGGAAGATCTGGGAAAAGGGTTACGTTTTTCGTGGCTTAAAACCAGTGAACTGGTGCTTTGATTGTGGTTCTGCGCTCGCTGAAGCCGAAGTGGAATACCAAGACAAGACTGATCCGACGGTAGATGTTGGCTTTGCATTTGACGATGCGCAACGTCCACAACTCGCAAAAGCATTTGGTATGACGGAAATTCCGACCAAGCCTGGAATGATTGTGATCTGGACAACTACACCTTGGACCATTCCATCGAATCAAGCCTTGAATGTTCATCCAGAACTTAGTTATGCCTTGGTGGACACTGGCGATAAATTACTGATCTTGGCAGAAGAGCGCGTGGAAACTTGTTTGCAAGACTTCGCTCTTGAAGGAAAGGTGATTGGCACTTGTTTAGGTAGTCAGTTAGCAAATATTTCTTTCTGGCATCCGCTTGCCCCATTGCATGAAGGTTATAAACGTCTTTCTCCAATCTATCCAGCTGAATATGTCACACTCGATACAGGCACTGGTGTAGTGCACTCTGCGCCAGCTTATGGTGAAGAGGACTTTAAATCTTGCAAGGCCAATAAACTCGCTGATAAAGACATCCTGAACCCAGTGATGGGTAATGGCGTGTATGCCTCGTGGCTCCCACTCTTTGCCAATGAATATATTTGGAAAGCCAATCCCAAGATTGTTGAAGCAATGCGGGAAGCGGGAAGCTTGTTAAGAGATAAAACGTATACCCACTCTTATATGCACTGTTGGCGGCACAAGTCTCCTATTATTTATCGCGCTACCTCACAGTGGTTTGCGAGTATGGACAAGAAACCATTGGATGGCAAAGCGAGTTTGCGAGAAACCTCGTTAGCCGGCATCGACAATACCGAGTTCTTCCCAGCATGGGGTAAGCAACGCTTAAGTAGCATGATTGCTAACCGTCCAGATTGGACCTTGTCTCGTCAGCGTCAATGGGGCGTACCGATGGCCTTCTTTGTTCATAAGGAAAGTGGTGAGCCACATCCACGCACAGTCGAGCTTTTAGAAGAAGTTGCTAAACGTGTTGGAAAAGAAGGTATTGAAGCCTGGCAAAAACTCGAAGTGTCAGAGCTGCTTGGCGATCAAGCTTCGCAATATGAAAAGAATCGCGACACCTTGGATGTCTGGTTTGATTCTGGTACTACTCACTGGCACGTGATTCGTGGCTCACATCGCGATGAACTCTATCATCCAGAAGCTGCAAATGCAGATGGGCGTCTAGCAGATCTGTACCTTGAAGGTTCAGATCAACATCGTGGCTGGTTTCACTCTTCCTTACTCACTGGCGCCATGCTCGATGGTAAGCCCCCTTATAAAGCACTGCTCACCCATGGCTTTACGGTTGATGGGCAAGGTCGCAAGATGAGTAAGTCGGTTGGTAACGTAATTGCACCTCAACAAGTTGCCGATAAACTTGGTGCAGAAATCATTCGCTTATGGGTGGCCTCTACTGATTACTCTGGTGAGATGACAATCTCCGATGAGATTCTCAAGCGCGTTACAGAAAGCTATCGCCGCATTCGCAATACCTTGCGCTTCTTGTTGGCTAACTTATCTGACTTTGATCCAAGTCAGCATGCGATACCACCAAGTGACTGGCTGGAGATTGATCGCTATGCCCTTACACTTGCCAATCAATTGCAACAAGATGTACAAGCGCATTATCAGGTTTATGAATTCCAGCCTGCTGTAGCGCGCATGCTCACTTTCTGCTCAGAAGATTTAGGTGGCTTCTACTTAGATATTCTGAAAGACCGCTTATATACAAGTGCGCCAGATTCGAAAGACCGTCGCGCTGCACAAAATGTACTATTTCATATCACCCAAAACCTATTGAAATGGCTGGCGCCCTTCCTCTCCTTTACTGCCGAAGAAGCCTGGTTATCATTCCCGCATGGTACTGGTGAGAAGCCAAATGAATCCATCTTTATGGAGGAGTTTGGCGTCTTCCCAGAAATCGTCGAAGCAACTGAGTTGCTCGCCAAGTGGAATCGCATCAGAGAAATTCGCTCTGAAGTAACTAAGGCGATCGAGATTGAACGCGAAGCTGGCAATGTTGGTTCATCACTACAGGCTGAGCTCACCATTAAATTAGGCAATGCAGACTTTGCAATTCTGAATTCCCTAGAAAATGATTTGCGCTTTGTCACCATTACTTCTAGCGCAAGGCTTGAACTTAGCAATACTGGTTTAGAAGTACTAGTCCGTGGCAGTCAATATAAGAAATGTGGCCGTTGCTGGCATCACACTCAAGATGTCGGCATAACTGCCGCGCATCCAGATTTATGTGGTCGCTGCGTCAACAATCTTTTCGGGGATGGTGAAAAGCGTTTATTTGCCTAAGCAATAGAGCAAATAGCCACTTCAAAATGATGAGTACAAATCTCTCTTTTCTCCGTTATTTAGTGATTGCGATCGTTACGCTATTGCTAGACCAGCTTACCAAATGGTCAGCGCTAAACAATCTTCAGCTTGGAGTGCCTGAACCTGTTTTACCCTTCATGAACTGGTTGTTACTGTTTAATCCAGGCGCAGCATTCTCATTTTTAGCCCAAAGCTCTGGCTGGCAACGCTGGTTCTTTACAGTCCTTGGCTTAGCAGCATCTGCCTATATTCTTTGGCTACTTCGTAAGAGCTTGGACGACAAGATGCTCTGCTGGGCTCTCAGCCTTATTCTCGGTGGCGCTCTAGGTAATGTCTTAGACCGCATCATGTATGGCGCCGTGGTGGACTTCATTGACCTGTATTACGCTAATTGGCATTGGCCCGCCTTCAATATTGCTGACAGTGCTATTTGTATCGGTGCGGCCCTTATTATTTGGGTTGAGTTACGGAAGTCATTTGGCAAAACCCCGCAATCCCTTTAAGCTAAAGCCATGCAATCACTTTTGAATAAAAAAATCATTCTCGGCATCTCCGGCGGAATAGCAGCCTATAAATCCGCTGAGCTGGCACGCTTGCTCATGCAAGAAGGAGCTGACGTTCAAGTGGTGATGACAGAGGCTGCTCAACAGTTTGTGACACCAGTTACCATGCAGGCGCTCACTGGCAAGCCGATTTATACCAGTCAGTGGGATAGCAGCATTGCTAATAACATGGCACATATTGAGCTCTCTAGAGCGGCTGATGCAATTCTGATTGCGCCAGCAAGTGCAGATCTGATGGCAAAGCTTTCTTTGGGCTTAGCTGACGATTTACTCAGCACTATGTGCCTAGCAAGAGATTGTCCACTCCTCTTAGCCCCTGCCATGAATAAACAAATGTGGGAGCATGCCGCCACACAAAGAAGTGTTCAGCGCCTTACTGAAGATAAGGTCGTCTTACTTGGTCCCGCCAGCGGCTTTCAGGCTTGTGGTGAGGTAGGTTTGGGTCGCATGCTCGAGCCCGCTGAAATTACCGAGCAACTGATTGCCTTCTTTCAGAAAAAACTTTTAGCTGGTAAACGAGTACTCATTACTGCTGGGCCAACCTTTGAGGCTATTGATCCAGTTCGTGGCATCACTAACCTCAGCTCAGGCAAGATGGGCTTTGCAATTGCTCGCGCAGCTGTTGAGGCTGGCGCAGAAGTTCACATAGTTGCTGGTCCATGTGATCTCGTCACACCATTAGAAGCAACCGGGAAAATTACTCGAACTAATATCGTAAGTGCAAAAGAAATGCATGCTGCGACTATGCAATCTGCTGATTGCGATATCTTCTTTGCAGTTGCTGCAGTCGCTGACTGGGGTATTGCCAAGCCTGCAAAAGAAAAGATGAAGCGCCAAGGTAAAGGGGCGCCCAGCCTTGAGTTCAGTGCCAATCCCGACATCCTCGCGGATATTGCTAAGAGAGTAAAGACGCAAGGCGGCAAACCACATCCTTACTGTGTTGGATTTGCAGCTGAATCTGCCGACCTCGCCAAGCACGCTGAAGAGAAACGCAAGCGTAAGGGAATCCCAATGGTCGTAGGAAATATTGGTCCAAATACCTTTGGTAGCGACCTCAATCAACTACTGATCATTGATGAAGGTGGCAGCAAGAAAATTGCGAAGGCTGAAAAGCTTCAACTTGCCCGTCAACTTATTCAACTGGTTGCCAAGAAAATTTAATCTCGCTTTAGGAAATTGTATGCAACAACTTCAAGTCAAAATTCTAGATGAACGTATGCGTGATCAACTGCCCACGTATGGCACCCCTGGAAGTGCGGGCCTTGATCTTCGTGCCTGTATTGATGAAGCTATTGAGATTGCTCCAGGACAGACAGTGCTCGTCCCAACAGGCTTAGCCATTTACGTTGAAGATCCACGCTATGCAGCCTTTATTCTCCCGCGCTCTGGTCTTGGCCATAAGCATGGCATTGTGCTTGGTAACCTCGTAGGCTTAATTGATTCTGATTACCAAGGCCAACTCATGGTGAGCACCTGGAATCGCGGCTCTAGAGCATTCAAACTTGAGCCAATGGAACGCTTGGCTCAGTTGCTTGTGATGCCAATCCAGCAGGTACAGCTTAAGGTAGTTGAGGAGTTTACTGAGAGTAGTCGCGGTGCTGGTGGGTTTGGTAGCACTGGACGCAATTAGGCCCAGTTAACCTGAGTCGACTACTCCACCTTGCCGATTTTCTTGACGATTTCACCCATCTGGGCAGACTCTTTATCCCAATAAGTTTTGAACTCAGGCGCATCCAGGTATTGAATGGGGCTACCAGCAGCATTAATTACCGAACGAACACGCTCATCATTGGCAGCTAGCTTGGCTGCTTCACGCAAGCGATTGGTAATGTTTTCTGGGGTTGCACTAGGAATAAAGAGTCCAGCCCATTGAGAAAATTCGATCTTGACACCCATCTCTTTAAAGCTAGGCACATCAGGCATGCTCGCCAATCTACCGTCACCCCAATGGGCAAGGGCGCGGACTTTACCTGCCTTTATCTGCTGAACAATTGAGGAGGGCCCTGTCGCAATTGCATCTACATAGTTACCTAATAGGCCCACGATTGCCGGGCCTGCACCTGTATAGGGTATATGAACCATATAGAACTTTTCAGAAGACTTGAGCATTTCCATGGGCACATGCATAGTGCCGTAATTCCCAGAAGAGCCGAAGTTATATTTACCGGGATTAGCGCGCATAGCCGTAACAAATGACTTGTAATCTTTCCAAGGGCTATCAGCTCTAACAATCAAAACAGTAGGATCAGCAGTAAAACGTGCTATTGGCTTTAATTGATTTAATTGAAAAGATTGTTCGCGCCCAACAATTTTATCCGCCTCAGGAATGATGGAGATTGAAGATAAAGCCATCAAGATGGTGTAACCATCTGGCTTAGATTTAGCCGCAGCAGCCATCCCTACCCCCCCACCAGCACCGGGCTTATTCTCAACAACTACTGGCTGGCCTAGAATTCTGGCAAGGGCCTCAGCAACAGGCCTACCCACGGTATCCGCCACACCACCCGGTGGAAATGGCACAACCATGTTGATAGACTTCGTTGGCCATGACTCCGCTGTTTGTGCAAATGCTGAAGTCAAAAAAAGGCAGCTAGCTAAACAAACTAGTTGGCGGTTAATATTCATTTTTTGCCTCTTCATATTATTTATATGGTTATTATTTATCCTACTATAAGTTTGATTCGGATAAATAAACAAGGGGGTCTCTAGAGATAAACCCCAAATGGAGAAAAAATATGAAATACGCAGCATTTTCTTTGGTCGG
>CANISN010000115.1 GCA_947470165.1 Burkholderiaceae bacterium
CTCACAATTGCTAAAGCATTCGCTTTGAGCTGAGGTAAGAACAGAACCACACCAACAGCTGCCGGCACAAATAAGAGCCCAAGATATTGGCTAAACGTATCTGCAACAGTGGCCAAGTCAGGATTGATCTCATTGCGCATTACCAGCCAAAGAATGAGTAAGACTAGACCAATTACCGGGCCAGGCAGGGTGGGCAGAGCGAACTTGCAAATAAGTTCACCCAAGCTCTGAAATAAGAGGATTTGGACGAGGCCGGAGATCATGCCTTGATCTTACTGCCCTGCAATATATGTTGCAAAGCAATAAATTAATTCTTGGTTAAGATAAGCACTACAAAAGTAGGGACTTTATCTTGGCGATGAAGTTTCAATATAAAAAAACTAAGGAGAGCACATATGGCTGACTTAAACGTCAACGGTAAAAAGTACAAGGTAGATGTTGATCCAGCAACTCCCTTACTGTGGGTAATTCGAGATCATGTCGGTTTAATGGGTACGAAGTATGGCTGTGGTATCGGCCAGTGCGGCGCTTGTACTGTTTTGTTCGATGGTCAAGCGATTCGAAGCTGTGCAATTCCAGTGAGTGCTGCTGCAGGTAAAAAAATCGAAACTATTGAAAGCCTAGAAAAGAATGGCCAACTTTCTAAAGTACAAAAAGCTTGGGTCGATAATCAAGTGCCTCAATGTGGTTACTGCCAGTCCGGCATGGTGATGGCTACCACTGCTTTATTACGCAATACCCCCAAGCCTACTGATGCACAGATTGATGCCGCAGTAACCAACATCTGCCGTTGCGGAACCTTCCAGCAAGTGCGTGATGCCATTCATGCTGTAAGCAAGGCATAAGGAGCGATCATGACAAAGACTATTAATACAGCAACTACAAATACTTCACGTCGCCACTTTATTGTTGGCTCGAGTGCCATTGCAACTGGTTTAGCAATTGGCTTTGATCTTTCATTGATTTCCTCGGCCAGCGCGGCAATGGGTTCCGGTACTACTGCCATGACTCCTTTATCACCAACTGAGATTGGCGTTTGGGTAGAGGTCAAGCCGAATGACGATATCGTCGTACGAATCGTGCGCTCCGAGATGGGTCAAGGAACCATTACTGGTTTGGCGCAAATGGTTGCTGAAGAATTGCAATGTGATTGGAAAAAAGTCTCTTACGACTATCCAACACCTGGTGAGAATCTCAAGCGCAATAAAGTATGGGGTAGTTATTCCACAGGCGGCAGTCGTGGTATCCGTACTTCAGAACAGTATGTTCGAAAAGGCGGCGCAGCAGCTCGCATGATGTTGATTCAAGCTGCAGCTACCCAATGGGGTGTGCCTGTATCTGAATGCGTCGCTAAGGACAGCGTGATTACCCACACACCATCTGGCCGTAAAACTACTTTCGGTAAAGTTTCTGTAGCGGCTTCTAAGTTGGAAGTGCCAAAAGAAATTACCTTAAAAGATCCTAAAGACTGGACTGTCATTGGTAAATCACTCAATCGTATTGATGGTACTGCGGATAAGGTCACCGGTAGGCAGGTATATGCAATTGATTTGAAGTTACCTGGAATGCTCGTGGCAACGATTCAGGAGTCCCCGGTCTTTGGCGGCAAAGTCAAAAGTTTTGATGCCTCCAAGGCTTCTAGTATGAAGGGCGTTAAAAAGGTAATCCAGGTGAGCGACGCTTCCATTGCAGTCATTGCTGATACATATTGGCAGGCAAAGATGGGCATGGATGCTGTCAGCGTGAACTGGGATAACGGTACCAATGGTGATGTATCGAGCGCTTCTATTAAGAAGATGCTTGAGGGGGGTCTCACTGCTGGTGATACTTTTGTGGGTAACTCAAATGGTGATGCAAAAGAGGCAATTTCTAAGGCATCTAAAACGATTGAGGCAACGTATTTCTACCCATTTTTAAATCATGCAACTTTAGAACCTCAAACAGCTACTGCTAAGTGGACAACGGATTCCTGTGAGGCATGGGTTCCAACGCAAGATGGTGAAGCTTCTTTGGCTGCCGTGATTGCAGCTTCAGGATTACCTGCTGAAAAATGTAATGTCTATAAGGTGAATCTCGGTGGTGGGTTTGGTCGTCGTGGCGCCTTTCAGGATTACACAACGCAAGCCGTTAATATTGCCAAGCAAATGCCGGGTACACCTATTAAGTTGATTTGGAGTCGCTCTGAGGATATGACTCAAGGCCGTTACCACCCAGTGATGATGTGCAAAATGACGGCTGCCATTGACGATAAGAAAAATATCACTGGATTGGATATGCGTCTTTCAGGCCAATCTATTTTGGCGGCTGTTCGTCCAGCGGTAGTGGCTGCTAATAAAGGTAAGGATCCGGTAGTGTTTCAAGGGTTAGATGCTGCAGGTGAGCATGGTATTACTTACAGTTTCCCGAATTTGATGATTGATCACGCGATGCGTAATACGCACGTGCCCCCTGGTTTTTGGCGTGGTGTGAATGTCAATCAAAATGCAGTATTTCTTGAAACATTTATGGATGAGATGGCTGAGGCTACCGGCATGGATGCCGTTGAGTTCCGTCGCAAACATATGGAGAAGTTTCCACGTGCAGTGGCTGTACTGAATGCAGTGGCGGATGGCATTGGTTGGACTAAGCCTGCAAAACCGGGAGTATTTCGTGGTCTTGCTCAGATGCGCTCATTTGGAAGCTATGTGGCTGCCGCCTGTGAGATCACAGTGACTAACGGTAATGAAGTCGAGATTCTCCGTATGGTCGCTGCAACTGATCCGGGTTATGTCGTTAATCCTGCGCAAGTTGCCCGTCAAGTTTCAGGTTCATTTGTATACGGTTTATCTGCACTCTTCGAAGAAGAAATCACAATTGAGAAGGGTGCGGTTGTCCAGAAAAACTTTGATACTTTTAACTCCATTCGTCTGTCACAAATGCCACCGGTAGAGACCATCATTATTCAAGGTGGTGGCAAAGATTGGGGTGGCGTAGGTGAGCCCACGATTGCAGTAGCAGCACCAGCGGTACTCAATGCGATTTACCGAGCAACTGGTAAACGCTATCGTACGGTGCCGTTGAAAAACAGCGGACTCAAATTGGTGTAAGTTAGATGTTGATGATGGGATTGGGTGAGGGGTAATGAGAGGCGCACTGGTAGCAGTATTGCTAGGAGTGTGGATCACATCCCTTACTCATCCATGTCAAGCTCAAACCTGGTCAGGGGATTCCATCGTGAATCCCCTTACTTCTACTCCGGGAGATGCAGCTAAAGGCCGTGTGATTGTGGCTAGCCGTCAATCAGGCTTGTGCCTACTCTGCCATAGCGGACCCTTTCCGGAGGAGCGCTTTCAGGGAAACTTAGCTCCAGATATCAGGGCTAGTGCTGGGCGCTTAAGCGAGTCACAGTTACGAGCCAGAATAGTTGACGCAAGTCGCTTTAATCCCGGCACTATCATGCCATCTTATTACCGTTCAGAAGGATTAAATAGAGTAGCTCCCAAATTTGAGGGGCAGCCTATTTTAAGCAGGCAGGAGATTGAAGATGTGGTGGCTTTTCTAGTGAGCCTAAGGGCAACAACAGTTATTCAATAAGCA
Source organism: Burkholderiaceae bacterium (assembly GCA_947470165.1). GTDB lineage: Bacteria > Pseudomonadota > Gammaproteobacteria > Burkholderiales > Burkholderiaceae > Polynucleobacter. The sequence goes on from CANISN010000115.1 coordinate 3,577, forward strand.
ATAAAATATCAATGATGAACTCATTTAAATTACACGCCGCCTCCCCCAATCTCACTCGTAGACTGTATTTGTCTACGTTGGGTATTTTGGGTTTGTCGAGCTTATTCGCTCCACTCTCAGCCTTGGCTAAAAAACCTGAAGTAATGGAAGCTATTGCAAAGATAGTAGGCTCAAACATCCCCCGGGATGGACGCGTCAAGCTGGTCATTCCACCATTAGTGGAGAGTGGTAACTTGGTTGTACTCAAAGTAGCTATTCAGAGCCCAATGACTAATATTGATTATGTCAAGGCCGTCCATATTATTTCCGAAGCTAATCCATCACCCAATATTTTTACAGCGTATTTCACGCCACGTTCTGGTCGTGCAGAACTCACTACTCGGGTGAGGTTGGCAGATTCACAAAGAGTTTGGGCGATTGCACAAATGAGTGATGGTAGCTATTGGCAAGGTTATGCCGATACCTTAGTAACTCTATCTGCTTGTACGGAGATGATATGAGTAAGACCTCCCGTACCGGCATTACTGCCCCCGCAAACGCGAAAAAGGATTCGATTATTGAGATCCGGGCAATTGCTCAGCATGATATGGAAACTGGCTTTAGATATACGGAAGATGGCAAACGTATTCCTCGGGATATTATTCGATTGTTTTCCTGCCGTTATAACAATGAAGAAGTTTTTAGGGCTGACTTTTATTCAGGAATTGGTGCTAATCCTCTCATCATTTTTACAACGGTTGCTATCGCATCAGGCACTATTGAGTGCCGGTGGATAGGTGATAACGGTTATGAGGCTGTCAATCAAGTAAATATCACTGTTTCGTGAAAACTTCACCACTCTGCAAACAGTGGCTATATGTATTGTTTGCGATCATGATTGCACAGAGCGTATTTGCTACTGAGATAGTAAAAGTTAGCCGCCAATCTAGCTATCAGTTAATGACGGCTGAAAATCAAGCTATGCAAGATGATCTGAATCTAAATCCCGCTCTATTTTGGTTGATGGATGGTCATAGTATCTGGAAAGAAAAGACAGGCAATAAAAATGTCTCTTGCGCATCTTGCCACGGTGATTCTGGAAAAAAAATGTCTGGTGCAGCGACTCAATTTCCAAAAATATTGAGAGGCAAGCTGCAAACTTTAGAGGGTCAAATCAATCAATGCCGAGTTTCACAGCAAGATGCGCCAGCCCTCACGTATGAAAGTAAGGAGCTCTTAGCATTAACGACATTTGTGGCAAACCAATCCAAGGGGATGCCAATTACAATTCAAGAAACGCTCTTGAACACCAAAGATCTGCAGCAAGGGAAACAGTTTTTCAACGAAAGAATGGGGCAGCTCAATTTATCCTGCGCGCAATGCCATCAAGATCGCGCCAGCTTGAAATTAGGTGGCAGTCTTATTCCGCAAGGTCATCCTACCGCTTATCCAATTTACCGAATTGAGTGGCAAACGATGGGGTCTTTGCAAAGACGTTTACGTAACTGCATGAGTGGTGTGCGTGCTAAGCAGTTTGAGTACGGCTCGACAGAAATGGCTCAACTAGAACTCTATCTTATGTGGCGAGCACGCGGAATGCCTTTGGAAACCCCAGGGGTGCGGCCTTAAGTTTCGCTTTAGTCTGCGAGCAGACTACAGAAGTGGCGCCATTAATCAATGCCTGATCATGCAGGCAATAACTTAGGGCGAGCGAGGAGGGTACGGTGCACTGGCCTAATTTTAGACTGCTTAAGCGAGGGCTTGAAAAGTAAGCTCTAGACGGTGAATTATTGTTGGGTTTTGGGTGCTGCAATATCAGCTGGCCCTGAATAAGCTTCGCTCATATCTTTTATTTTAGGTATGGGGATATCTACACAAATCGGCTTTGGTCCCAAAGCATTCAGAAAGTTACAATCCTGCTTGGTGGCTGCTGAGGCAGCGTGTTCTAAGGGTGATTTGCCGGTTGTCACAGTGGAGATAGCGCTGGCTGCGGTGGAGGGGTTGGCCACAGCCACTGAGGCAGCTGCAGTCCCTGCAGAGCTGGCTACGGAAGTGGCTGAACTTCCTATGGCCAGTAGTGGCGCAGCGCAGCCCGTTAAATTACAGCAGAGAGCTAAGACACTAAGGATAGGGCTTGAATAAAAGAAAAAAGCAGACCGGCCCAAGGGGTTTGGTCTACCTAGAAGCATCCTCAAGATGACTATTTTATTTACGTTGGCAAACAACGTTAAAGACTC
>CANISN010000116.1 GCA_947470165.1 Burkholderiaceae bacterium
TCGAATGCGTGGTAATTGCATTCCCTATGCCTTAGCCCTAGGAAGTCGAAATCGCTTCGAATCCTTGAGCATTATGAATGGGCCCCTACAAGATGCTAAGACAGAAGTTTGGACATTCACCCGCTCAGCAGCAGGTAGTTTCTTAATTCAGCAAGACTACTTACTAGAGGAATCTAAGCGTTTTACTGAAGTTCAATTGCAACTCAGTGATGTGCTATATGACCCTAAAAAGGTTGGTGATAAATTGCCAGTAGAGTTAATTTGGGAATTAAATTCTGTCATCAAGCAAATCTACCCTGAAGAAAACAATGCACTAGAAAATACGAATAGCATCGTTCGCTTGATTGTGGATTTTGGTGACAAAGAGCGTTGGGCGCAAATTTGGGCAGCAGAAATTATTGACCCGTCTTCTAAAGAAGTATTTGCAAGTGCATTTTGGGTCGAGCGTAACGATATTCCTGGGGGCTTCTATACTGCCAATGGAGAATCGATTGAGCGGACATTCTGGACTAATCCCCTCAGCTATCGACGGATCTCGCGGGGAGTTGGCAGTGTGCGCGCCTCAAATAAAAAGCTTGCTCCCGCCAAAAGCGGTGCCGCAACAGCCGGCGCCCCCAAGCAACGATACCGCGCGCATATGGGTATTGATTACGCGGCGCCTACCGGAACACCAGTCTTTAGCGTTGCTACGGGTAGAGTGGCGCACCTGGGATTTAGCGGTGCATTTGGTAATCTCATCATTCTGGAACATCCCGGAAATTACCGTACCTACTATGCCCATTTAAGTAACTTCAACGTAGAACTTCAAGTGGGTAACGAAGTACGACGTGGGTTAGAGATCGGCTATGTTGGCTCTACTGGTCGGTCTACGGGACCCCACCTGCATTTTGAATTAAGAAAAGATGGGGTCTACGTCGATCCCTACAGCACAAAAACCCAATTGGATTTGTGGAATATGCGTGATAGCGATAGTGGATTACTAACTAGGGAGATTTTATTGCTGGGGACACCCATCAATAACTAAGGACTGCCAAGTATAAAAAGTGAAAAGGGGTCCAGTGGACCCCTATAATTTTTTGATACCTTGAGTGCTATCCAAGCACTAATACTGGTAACTTCGAATGCACAATCACTTCGTGTGTTTCGCTGCCTAATAAAACACCTTTAATACCAGTACGCTTATGTGAAGCCATCACAATCACATCTGCCTTGGCTTTCTTGGCACCCTCTAAAATTCCCTCGGATAAATTGCTATCAGAAATATGCAAGGTATTTGCTTTAGTACCAGATCCTAATGCTGCAGCAGCTTTTTTAAAGACATCGGCAGCATACGCAGCGCAGACTTTCTGATGATCTTTCTTAGTAATACCATAACCCATCGTGCTATCGGAATAGATCATCGGTGGCATTGGATCCGAAACATAGACCAAGGTCACAGCAGCCTTATCTACCTTGGCAAGCTCTGCCACCTTCTTTAAGGACTTTTTACTCACATCCGAACCATCAACCGGTACTAATAAGTGCTTGAACATATTGACTCCTGTTAAATTTGACCTTAATGCCACTTCCTCCATCATAATCCTAATTATTGGCCTGTAAAAGTAGAAAAAGGGGACTTCATTGCTCAAGTACTTAGCGGTATATTTTTCATTCCTTTTGTCGCTCGTAGTCATTGATTTAATCTGGCTACTTGGTATTGCCAAAAATCTCTATCGAGACGAGATGGGCTCACTCATGGCTAGCGAACCTAAGCTATTAGCTGGTTTAGGCTTTTATCTTTTATATGCTCTTGGTGCATCGATCTTCGTGATTATTCCAGCAATCTCAAAACAGTCCTCGCTTTATGCGGTCCAATATGGCGCCCTGTTTGGACTCTTTTGCTACATGACTTACGACCTCACTAATTTAGCAGTCATTCGTGACTTTCCAGTTCGGCTGGCATTTATTGATATTGTCTGGGGATCAGCTGTTACAGCAGCCTCTGCCACAATCTCCTACTGGGTAGGTACAAGAGTAGCCTAAGCAGCACTCTCTTCATGAAATTCTTTCGACCAAAACTGCTTGACACCTTTGAGGGCTATAACAGCACCCTCTTTAGTAAAGATGTCTTGGCTGGCATTGCCGTTGGAGTTGTAGCACTGCCTTTAGCTATGGCATTTGCTATAGCTAGCGGACTCAAGCCAGAAGCAGGTATTTTTACCGCCATTATTGCTGGGGGGCTTATCTCGGTCTTAGGCGGCAGTCGTGTGCAAATTGGTGGTCCAGCTGGCGCGTTCATCGTCATTGTGTACGGTATTGTTGAGCACTATGGCTTCGCCAATTTACTCCTAGCCACGGCTATGTCTGGCGTATTTTTATTCTTGATGGGCCTCTTTCATCTAGGGACGCTAATTCGATTTATTCCAGTAGCGGTCATTATTGGATTTACTAATGGCATTGCTGTACTGATTGGCCTATCTCAAGTAAAAGAATTTTTTGGTCTGCAAATCGTCAAGATGCCTGCTGAATTTTTTCAATCAGTCCAAACTTTATATGCAGCTGCTGATACGGTTAATCCCGCCGCCTTGATAATGTCAATTACTAGCCTGACGCTATTAATCACTTGGAGAATATTTCAAAAAAATCTGGGCTACCTTAGCCACATACCAGGAACGGTCATAACGTTGGCGGTAGCTACTATCTTCACCAGTGTGATGAGTCTGCCCGTGGATACGATTGGTAGTCGCTTTGGCGGTATTCCATCGGGCTTACCTAACTTTGAATGGATTCCGATTAGCTGGGGAACGGCAAAATTTGTGATTGCTCCTGCTATTACTCTGGCCTTGCTGGGCGCTATTGAATCTCTCCTATGTGCAAGAGTAGCCGATGGACTCATTCATGATCGCCATAATTCTAATCAAGAGCTCATGGCGCAGGGTGTTGCAAATCTTGTTACGCCATTCTTTGGCGGTATGCCAGCCACTGGCACTATTGCAAGAACCGTCACTAATATACAAAGTGGTGGCAGAACACCAGTTGCAGGAATTATTCACTCCCTCACATTACTCGTGATTATTTTATTTGGAGCCCCGCTAGCTACAAATATCCCTTTAGCCAGTCTAGCTGCCATCCTCATGTTTGTTGCCTGGAATATGGGTGAATGGAAAAAGTTTATTGATCTCAAACAATTTCGTCTGCCTTATCGCTTGACCATGTTGAGTGTATTTTTTCTCACGATTATTCTTGATCTGACAGTTGCGATACAAGTTGGCCTTCTACTAGCTTTTATAACTTTTATCTATCGCATTTCGAGCCTGTCGCGCTATGAGCCAGCAAATACTGCAGACTTTCCAGATTTACTGCAGCATCAAGGAAATATTGCAGCGTTTCGGATTCATGGTGCTATTTTCTTTGGCGCAGTAAAAATGCTAGAGAGTATTGAAAATGAATTGCCCTCCCATACATTATTGCTTGATCTCAAGAATGTAATTTATATTGATGTATCTGGCATGGATGCCATGCTAGAACTTGAAGTCGCCTGCAAGGCAAAAGGAATCAAACTCATTATTTGTGGACTGGCACATCAGCCATATGAGATGGCAATTCGTGGGGGACTACTCGAGCGCTTACCAAAGGATTGTATTTACTCAGACCTGCAACATGGTATTGCATCGGCAGTAAATCAATATCGCACTTAAGTGATACAGAATCCCCCTTTTAGCAATGCTTCAGGTAAATACCAAGCGCGATAAAGTCCAAATACGCCAGCTAATAATAAAAGGCTTGCAGCAATGTAACGCACCCAGACATATTGACCAAACTGAGTCAGGGCAGCTGAAAACTTAGAGATCAATAAGAGATTGGGCAATGTACCCAATCCAAATGCCAGCATCAGCGCTGCACCAGTCAAGATATCCCCTGACAAAAAAGCCAAAGGCAAAACGCTATATACCAGGCCACAAGGAACAAGGCCCCACAACATGCCACTAAACCAACGAGATGACCTGCTAGCAAAGCGTCCTAAGTATTTGGTCCAATAGTTAGCAATACGAGTGCCAAGCCACTTACCCACCAATAAAGGACTTTTAGAGTGATTACCCAATAATCGCCAGCCCATGAGGATCAAGATTAAAGAGGTAAAGGCAAACAATGGGCGCTGAATTGGGATCATGTTCTGCTGCCAAACAAGCATCCCAGCCCACGCAGCAATCGCACCAAGCAATACATACGTTGTCAGACGCCCAAAGTGCATGATCAATTGAAGATAGAGCAGCTGAGATTTGCTCTGCAATGGAGCATAAGCTGCCCCATGACCCTCGCCTTGGCGCTCAATCGCTGCAGCAATGCCACCACACATCAGGGCGCAATGCCATCCGCTCACCAAAGCGCCTAAAAACACAGCTAGCAATAGACTAATGGTTAGCATCTAGGTATCAACTGTCATAGAAATATATATAAATTACACATTACCCGAGTAGAATAAACTTGTCTGATAACTTGAGCCAATATGAATTACACTAGCTCGGATAATCCAAGTAGTAAATGCTCAGTCTGCGTACTGGGTCAATTTTGCCTGCCAGTCGGCATCAGTTCTAGCGATATTGCCAAAATCGATACCCTTGTTAAAGAGCGCGTTCACCTCCAAAAAGGTGAAAGCCTCTACCGCCATGGAGAACCCTTAGATGCAGTCTATAGCATCCGCTTTGGCACCCTCAAAACTGAATACTGCTTAGAAGATGGCCGCCAGCAAGTGATTGGCTTTCATCTACCTGGTGAAATCTTAGGTCTGGATGGAATTGGCAATGGTCACTATCAATCCGAAGCGATTGCCCTTGAAGAGAGTGAAGTCTGCATTATTCGATATAAAGCGTTTGAGGGTTTGGCGCGTCAGATCCCCATGCTACAGAAGCAGTTCCACCGTATTTTGAGTCGCGAGCTTACTCAAGACCAACGTCACCTACTCTCACTTGGAAGCTTGCGTGCAGAAGAGCGTTTAGCAACTTTCTTACTCAATCTATCCCAACGTCTCGCTGCTCGTGGCTACCTTAATAATGAATTTGATTTACGGATGAGCCGCGTAGAGATTGGCAGCTACTTAGGCATTCAGATTGAAACAGTGAGTCGTATGCTATCCCGATTTGCAGAATCTGGACTCATTCAGATTAAGCAACGTCATATTAAACTGATTGATATGAATGGCCTCTATGAATTAGCTGGCATTCAGAATCCAGAACGTATAACTCAAATCAAACCCAATTGCGTCTAAGTGGGCAAGTAAGTACCTGGCTTTAGAGTAGGCCGCGATCAGAACCCTGATCTTCATCTGCAGTAATTCCTGGCAAAATATATGCTGTTAAAGCACTGGAGAATGAGCAAAAAATCCAAATAACGAAAAATCCAATAGTGTAGATACCTTCGTCAGAAATATTTGGATGGTGGCCAAAAAATAGTAATTCGGCAGGATGAACAATGCTAAAAAATAGCCCCTCTGCCAAGATAGAAACCAAAAAGGATGGCCATATAATCCAGATAAACAGGCGGTACTTCATTGGCGAACCTGCTCTACTTTTAGTCCACGCTTAAGCACGCCATCCCGCACTTGCTTGTCTGCATAGAAATTAACGGCAAGATAAATGGTAATCACGCATCCGATTGCAGCTATCGCAGGTCCACTAATGAGCAACCATGGCCACATTTGCTTGTACCAGGGTTTACTTGTTTCTTGCTCTGACATATTCATCCTCCTCATCTTTCGCTATATAAATTAGCGGGGAATAA
>CANISN010000117.1 GCA_947470165.1 Burkholderiaceae bacterium
ATGAAAAGAAAGGCGGAGGCTGTACAAGCTGCCAAAGAGAGGGCTAGATAAATCCAGTGGTATTACACAGATTGACCAATATTTTCCAAAGGCCCAGGGCGCACGTTCGAATCGTGCTGGGCAGGCCAAAAACTTCAGGGTCCGTACCGGACACATGGTTTACAGTGATTAATGTAGAAAATTAATCGTTTTATATTCCTTTGCCATACATTACCTGATATTCAAATGGTTGTATTGGTGATATAAATTTAAGATTACATGTAACAACTTATTTTTTAACTATATCTAATTATCTTTTGTATTGGCTAGTTTTATAAACCTGTCCTAAAAATTAGGGAACTTTGATGATGGCACAATCTACCAAAATTAAGACGAAGAATACTACTGCTCCTAAAGTAGTAGTTAATAAAAAATTAAATATAACTTCAAAGAAAAAAAAGATTCTTAAGTCGACAGCTTCTCGAACCCCTCTAAAAGATTTTACGATTGATGATTTACATCAAAACCAACAACAAGAACTCTCGAAGCGGCGTTATGAAAAAGAGCTAAAAAAATTATTTTTAGAATTAGTAAAATTACAAGAATGGGTAGTTACAACCAAAGCCCGGGTGGTGATTATTTTTGAGGGTCGCGATGCGGCTGGTAAAGGTGGTGTCATAAAACGTATTAGTGAACCACTAAATCCCCGAGTTTGTCGCATTGCTGCACTTGGGACACCATCACCTAAAGAAAAAACCCAGTGGTATTTTCAGCGTTATGTGTCTCATTTACCTGCCGGCGGAGAAATTGTATTATTTGACCGAAGTTGGTATAACCGTGCTGGAGTTGATCGTGTGATGGGGTTTTGTTCAGACGACGAATATAAGGATTTTATGCACGCCTGTCCTGAATTCGAGAACATCTTAGTTCGTTCAGGAATCATCGTACTTAAATATTGGTTTTCAGTAAGCGATGACATTCAAGAAATTCGTTTTAGAGATCGCGCTAAGAATCCCTTAAAGCGTTGGAAATTAAGTCCGATGGATCTGCAGTCTCGTGATAAGTGGGTCGACTATTCAAAAGCAAAAGACGCGATGTTTATGCATACCGATACGATTCATGCTCCTTGGTATGTTGTCAATGCTGATGTGAAAGAACGCGCCCGCTTAAATTGTATCTCGCACATTTTGCAAAAAATTCCATATCATTCAATAAAACTTCCTGAAATTAAGTTTGGTAGGCGAAAAAAGATTCCATCAAGTTATGTTCGTCCCCCAATGAGTACGCAACATATCGTGCCTGATTTTTTTTGATTAATTTGATTGACTTAGTTTTGTAATGCCACCATAAAAGTAAATATTTCTGATTTGGAATTTTCTGCTCTGACTTTCTAAAACTGTAAAGTATGTGTCCGCTATAAAACGTAAACTATGTCTCGGGTAGTACACTCTCTTCTGGAGTGGTACTAAAAATCAGGTCAGTTCAGGCACTATTCATACTCAAACGCCGCCGGATACCCAAACAAAGCAACGGATCCCCCCGTGTGCAGGAAGACAACGTTGTCGGTGGGTTTAAAGTAGCCTTTACGGATCAGGTCAACGAGGCCTGCCATACCCTTGCCTGAATAGACAGGGTCAAGAAGTAAGCCTTCGGTGCGAGCCAGCATCTGCACAGCCTCCACCATACCACTAGTCGGAATGCCGTAACCCGAGCCGACGTAATCACAATTAGCCACGACAACCTCGGGAGCAAGTTTGTGTTGCATGCCCATGTGGTCGAGGGTTCGGCAAGCGAGGTCGTACACCATCTGTTCTTGCTTCTCTTTCGGGGCGCGAGTTCCGATACCGAGCAGGCGGATATCGCTATTGGCGGCATACAGACCCGCGACAAGCCCGGCTTGGGTGCCCGCGCTGCCGGTGGCGTGCACTAAGTAGTCGATCTTCAAACCGCGCGAAGCCGCCTGCTCAATCAATTCAAATGCAGCATTCACATAGCCCAGCGCGCCAACAGGGTTGGAACCACCTCCAGGAATCACGTAGGGGCGCGCACCCTCGCTTCTTAATCGTTCAGCAGCGATTTCCATCTCTTGCTGCATATTAGTGCCGCCAGCGCGTCGCTCGACGGTCGCACCGTGCAGACGATTGAGCATGACGTTGCCGTTATCAACGTAGTTCGGGTCGGTGCTGCCCGTTCGATCTTCCAGCAAAATCAAGCACTTCATGCCTAATTTGGCAGCCGCAGCAGCGGTTTGGCGCGCATGATTGGATTGAGTGGCGCCTTGGGTGATAACAATGTCAGCGTGAGCCGCAACGGCCTCAGCCATAAGGAATTCAAGCTTTCGCGTCTTGTTGCCGCCAGAAGCTAAGCCCGTGCAATCATCGCGCTTAATCCAAAGGCGCGGGCCACCCAGCAAAGCGGTGAGCTTGGCCATGGGTTCTAGCGGTGTGGGGAAGTGGCCTAAGCAGATGCGGGGAAAGCAAGATAAATCCACAAAAAAGTCTCCTTTGGTGCAACAAATTCACATTGCATGAAGAGATGCACCCCAAGCAATCCTGAGCCATAGATACTTTAACATCTTTAACCGCTGTAACCAATGTTCAGAGCGTTTTGCGTGCGCCAAGTGCATTGCTTCAAAACGTCTCGCAAGTATTACCGCAAGGAACACTTGCTGGGGTCAAAACTGCCACCCTGAATGCCAAAGTACTTCCCAACTCTTTTTTGCGCAGCTGGTTTTTTTTGAGCTACAGACTCATTTCAGGCAAAAACCATCGTCAAAAACACTCAACTGTGTAACAAACTGTGCAATGGATAGCACCCCAAACCCAAGTATCCCAAATAATTCAAAATCAACCCATATTACTTTAATAATTTACTATGAAAACTCTCTTTGGTCGTGGACCTAAATTGATAACAGTTTAGTGCTATATCTATAAATCAGTCGGGGATTTAAATCCCGGACCTAAAGATTATGTTAATTTTGTGTTAACGTTTAAAAATATATATACGGGATAAATCTCACAGTGTAATAAAACGTGTAACGATGTCAGAGAAAAGCGCTGCAGCCCCTTATGCCAAAATCAGTCTAGGCTATTAAGATAGTGGCTGCATAGATGATTTCAATATGTCTGCCTTTCGGACCAGACCGCGACGGCAACATACCGTGTCTAAACAAATAAGGTGTACTGTTTATGATTCAAATCTTTCAGGCTAATAAAATTTACACAATGAACGCTGCGCAGCCAACCGCGACTCACATTGCGGTATCGGATGGTAATATCGTTGCAATAGGCGACATAGAAGATGTGAAACACTTATCTAATCATGTCGATACGAGCTTCGTAGACAAGGTGCTGTTGCCTGGCTTTGTGGAGGCTCACAGCCACGCAACCGAGGGTACATTCTGGCGGCATACCTACTGTGGTTTTTTTGACCGTGCGGACCCCGATGGTCGGGTCTGGGCAGGGCTGAAGTCTGTTGGTGAAATCGTTTTGCGTCTAAAAAAAATTGCTGCAGTGACTTCAGGCTCTCTTACGGGATGGGGTATCGACCCAATCTATTTTCAAAATACCAGTTTTACACGCCATGATCTAGACGAGGTCTCTAGAGAGATACCAGTTGGCCTAGTGCATGCGAGTTGTCATATTGTGAGTGTTAACTCCAAAGCACTTGAGCTCCTTGGGCTGCTACGCAATGGAATTATTCATCCCGGTATCGTGCTTGGAGATGATGGTTTGCCCAATGGTGAGTTGAGGGGTCCAGAAGCTATTGCCTTGATAGGACCTTCTCTTGGATTTGATTACGATCTGCTAGGTTGTGATGCGGATGGCTTGCGTAAATTTGCTCGGCTTTGCGTTAGGAAAGGCGTAACAACTGCCTCGGATTTTGCAAATCCGCTATCGGATAACTTAGTCCAAACCATGTTGAAGACAACTGCCGAGCCTGACTATCCAATTCGACTAGTTTCTCTACTGAGATCTCAGGAGCTTAGCGGAGAAGCTCTGATACAGCGCGCAAAAGTTCTTAAAAAGCTGAGCACGGAGCGCTTAAGGCTTGGATCAGTAAAACTCGTTGCAGACGGTTCAATTCAAGGTTTCACTGCACGGCTACGATCAGGACGCTATTTTAATGGGGCTCCTAATGGGCTCTGGTATGTCTCAAAAGAGGATCTCCTGAACGCATACGTTTACGCCTTAAAATATGATGTACAAATTCACGCCCATACTAATGGCGACCAGGCTACGGAGTTAGTGATTGCTTGTATTAAAGAAGCTTTGGAACTTTCTTGTCATGATAATCATCGCTTCGTAATCCAGCACTGTCAGCTAGTTGATGACGATTTGTTAATTAAAATGAAGCAACTCAACATAAGCGGGAATTTTTTTATAAATCATGTCTACTACTGGGGGGATCAGCATGCGGCGTACACCGTAGGACCAGATCGTGCAGCACAAATGAATCCCTGTGCTAGTGCGCTGAGACACGGTTTGCAAATTGCGATTCACTCAGATGCGCCGATTACTCCGTTAGACCCACTTTTTACAGCCTGGTGTGCCACTTGTCGGGAAACTGTATCAGGCAAAATTCTCGGTCCCAATGAATGCATTAAGGTTTCAGAAGCGCTCTATGCAATTACGATGGGGGCAGCTTACACCTTGGGGCTAGATCACGAAGTCGGATCTCTTGAGGTTGGAAAAAGAGCTGACTTCGCAGTATTAGAGCAAGACCCATTCATGCGCCAAGCATCGTTTTTACGTGAAGTTTCGGTCTGGGGCACTGTGCAATCAGGAAGAGTTTTTCAGGCTCAGAGGCCTACGTGACGGCGATATTAAATAATTTGCCTGTGGTCTTAATCGGCGGTTTTCTAGGCTCAGGGAAAACAACACTTTTGAATCATTTACTTCGAAATACAGATAAAAGTAAAGTTGCTGTACTGGTCAATGATTTTGGTGAAATTTCTATTGATGTCAGCCTTATCGAGTCCGTGGAAGGAAATATTTTTCATATCGCTGGTGGCTGCATGTGCTGTTCTTACGGCAATGATCTCGTCGCTGCACTTAGGTATATCTCAACTAAACGAGACCTGTTTGATCGAGTGCTGATTGAGACGAGTGGAGTTTCACTTCCCTACGCGATTGCTTGTACTATTCCATTGATTGCGGGGCTAGAACTAAAAACGACAGTAGTGGTGGTAGATAGTTACTCATTCTGGAGTCAGCTCGATGATCCGCTGATATCGGATACCGTTATTAGGCAGATAGCTTCTGCAAATCTTATTGTGTTGAATAAAGTGGATCGGATTCTCGTATCTGAACAGGAGGCATATCTGTCTCAATTAAAGAGGATGTGTCCTGAGACCAAAGTCTATACGACGATCCGATCTGAAATTTCGTGGCAAGAGATTTGCGAACTTTCTAATCAATCGAACCGACAGCAGTTACCAAATATATCCGGAATTTCGCCCCGAAATTTGCTTGTAAAGCCTGGGTTAGGGCAAGCAAAGGATGGGCATAACCCCGCGACGTACTTTGCCAGCTTGTCTCTGGAGATGCCTGAGAAATATGACTTTGAAGCTCTTGGGAAAGCCCTCATCCGATGCGGCTCCGACTTACTGAGGGCAAAGGTTATTGCTATGAATAAAGAGGGTAACTTAAAAGCAATCAGCTACAGCTCATATAATTATGAAATACTAGATCTCGGTACAAACCCTATACAGGCTTATGGCGTCTTTATTTTCCGAGCCTCCGTGAACCCCGATAGTCTCTTGAAAAACA